>WTAT01000448.1 GCA_013139415.1 Desulforhopalus sp. | reverse complement strand
GCTGTGCCCAGAATCATATGGGGCAGCAGTAGTGAAATTTTTGGAAAGAAGACCACCAAAGCGAGTACCGGTATCCAGCAAAGTACGATGAACCACAGGCATGGTTTCATCATCTCATCAATGGGTGCGGAACCGAGTCGTCCAGACAGGTAGAGAACTGGGGCTGCAGGTGGAGTAATACACCCGAGGCCGGTATTGACGCCAATTATTGCCGCAAAATGAATGGGACTGAAACCCAGCTGTAATACTATCGGCATCAGGATTGGTGTGGCAAGAACGACCACGCTTATATCATCCATTAACATGCCCATGATAACAAGAAAAATATTGATCATGAACATAATAACCATGGGATCACTGGAGACTGCTTGGAAAATTCCCAACAACACCTCTGGAAGATCTTCTAAAAGATAGAGTCGGCTCAGCATGGCAACCGAGTAGAGCATAACCATGATAACGCCCGTGGTGATTGCCGATTCAACAAGTACTTGATAGGTGCCTTTCAGAGTAAGCGCTTTATAGACAAACATTCCAATGGGGATCGCATAGAGAACTGCCATAGCTGAGGCCTCGGTGGTGGTCATAAAACCACCATAGATACCACCCAGAACGATGAACGGAAGCAGCAGCGACGGCACCGCCTCCTTTGTTCTCTTCCTGAGGAGCTCTACTTTCTGCGAAACTGTTCTCTTTTCGGCAACAACCACGGTTGTGTTTTTTCTTAAAAGCCATCTATTGACAACGCATAAGAGAAATATGACCATGAAACCAGGTATTACAGTAGCCAAAAAACATGCAAGTACCGGCTGGCCGGTTATCCAGGCAAAGATAATGAGCGTCGCATTTGGTGGGATGAGGAGACCAAGGAGAGAGGCGTTGGCCAAAAGTGCTGCGGCCAGGCCTCTTGGGTATCCTTCTGACTTGAACCTTGGAAAGGTAATGGTACCTACGCATGACAAGGTGGCGCAGGCAGCCCCGCAAATAGAACCGACGATAGCGCAGGAGATGGTGGTTACGATTCCAAGACCACCCTTGAGGTCTCCAACAAAGACATCGACAAAATCAATGAGTTTTTCGCCTATCTTCCCCCGTTCCATGATACCGCCAGCGGCAATAAAAAGGGCAATGGCGATTAAGGGAACGGAATCCATCTGTTTGTAACCATAGGGTAACAGCTGGCTTGCTGGGTAACCAGTTCCGTCGAGTCCACCAAAAAAGACAAGCCAGGCGCCAGACGCCATAAAACTAATTGGCACGGGAACACCAACAATAAGGCATAAGACGAGGATTATCAGGGCTACATAAATCATTTATTTCTCCTCCCCAACAGCAGTGTACGCGTGCTCATAAAAAGATCCCTGGTGAAGTAATACGCCATGAATATAAGTCCCAGGAAGACAGGCAAATAGCCGGCCCATAAGGGTATCCTCCAGACGTTTGTTGTGGGGATGGCAATCCTTGGCCCCAACGGGTCCATAAACGATCCCAGCGGGCCCATAAATCCAAACTCGAAAAATTTCAACCCATACCACGTAAAAAGCAGACAGACCCCGACGGTGATCACATCTTTCAAAAAAACCAGAAAGTCTTTTAACCTGCCATCAGGAACATAGGCCTGGACGAGATCTGCAGAAACGTGGGTACGATTATAGGCACCGATGGCTGCAGCCGCGAAGTAGAGCCAGAAGGCAAAGATTTTCACCCACTCTTCATAGCCAGTTAGATCACCTTCTAAGATATAACGAAAAAAGGCAGCGGCACAAATAATGACGGTCAGGAGAAAGGTGGTGCTGAAGCAGATAATGGAAAAGCTATTGATAATTATCTTGTCGAAAAAATTTTTAGGTGTATCGGCAGTGAGTACACCTGAGGTTAATTCGTCACACTTGAAAGTGGGGAAATTTTTTTCATCTTTGTTTCCAGGCACGAAAAATCTCCTTGGCAAGCATTAGATCCGGGACTGGGATACCCTGTTCCGGATCTAATAGTTTAATGAAAAGAAAACTTTGGAAATGAGCAGAGAATCACTTCGGACCCAACTCTTTCCTGAACTCATCCATGAGCTCTTTGGTCATGTTCTTTTCAAGTTTTGGCCAAGTGGTAGCACAGGCTTTCATGATCGGGGCCAGCTCTTCTTTGGTGTAGGTAAATACCTCGATGCCTTTCTTTCTCATGAGGTCCATATGGTGAGCATCAAGGTCCTTGGCATTGTTGATACTGTCGATGGTGGCTTTTGCAAGAATGTCCTGAATGACCTTCTGATCTTCCGGCTTGATTTTGTTCCAGGTTTGGCCACTGATCATAAAGTTGAGGACTTCAACAGAATAGTTTGTCATATACCAATACTTGAGGACATCTCCGAGAGTAGTATATGCTGAGGCAACAGGATAACCGTTGACACCGTTAGCGACTCCGGTCTGAATTGCCTGATAAACATCGGCATAGGGGATGCCGACAGAGTTATATCCCATAGCTTCTGCGGCGAGTTTGTACACGTCCATCCCAGGAACACGAATAAGAACACCCTTATTTACTTCCGGATTGAGTGGTTCTTTGGCAGGCTTGGTGGTACCTGTGCCAATCATACCCTCAACGAAAAAGCCAAGGAGCTTAACACCAAGTCTCTCATTAAACTCGTTCATCTTTTTGAACATCCAGCCATCCTGGGCAAATACAGTCTTCAAATCTTCATAGTCACTTGCAAAACCGTTAATATAAATTAGCTCCATTCTTGGATCGAACTGACTGGGCACGGAAATACATGACATATCAATGGTACCACGAATCTGCTCTTCATAGACCAGGCTGTAGTCGCCAAGCTGGCTGGCAGGATAAACTTTGACTTCGATACGGCCACTTGTTTTCTCAGCAATTTCTTTTGCAATCTCGTTCATCAATTTGGTTGCTGGGTGGTCTGCTGCACTCTGGCCAGCAAACTTAAGAACCATTTCCGAAGCAAAAGATGTACTTCCGCCAATCGCGACAAGCATACCTACCAAAGTGACACAAACAATAGATCTCAATTTAAAGCACATTTTAGACTCTCCATAAGATTTAAATTTATGAGTTTTACTAACTCGCCAGGAACTACATTCGCAACGACGCACTTTTCTCCTTTGTGTATGAGTTTAATAAAAAAGGAACCGCATTTGTGTGAGAAATTCAACCTATTTCTAACCATCTTGGGTTTACATGCTGTATTTGTTGTGCACGTAACAGGCTCTATAGAACTAACCCCGGTAAACGGGAAATAAGCCGGGATTCTTTTCAATACCCCCTTGAGGGGTGTAAGTGCCTTGGTGGTATGTTCAAGGTATTAGCTTTAAAAGTACTTTCCGTTTTCTTGTTTTTTATACCCCTCAAGGGGGTACTAAAAAGAGCACCCCTCAAGGGGGTATTGAACTGAATGACAAGCTTTAAAGAGTAAGGCACTAATGTGTACAATGATTTTTGAGTTTTCCGCGTTGATGTCGTATGAATCTCGCCAATTCGAACATGCGAACAAATACACTTTTGTTACATAGCAACATTCAAAAATAGTGCCAATCCATTCTAATGTAACAAAGATTCTGTACTTGGCGTACTTTCCTGTCTACATAATTGAACAAGCACGGGTAAACAAAGGAATCCGCAACGCCAATATAATGTTTGAATATCATTACCTTATAGTTGC
>WTAT01000213.1 GCA_013139415.1 Desulforhopalus sp. | reverse complement strand
AACCCTTTCAGGTCAGCCAAGCCTGCGGCATACTGTTTGTCCAGTTCTACGGTGCCGATTTCCTCCCCGGCACCTTTGGGTTGAATCGGCATATCTTCCAACGTATCAAACGGAGTATGGATGGTTCCAATAGCTTGGATAGTTTTTGCTTGCATAGTTTTTGTTAAGAGAGGTTTTTGTTAATTAAACCGCCTGCACAGATATGTTTTCTGGAGCAGGCGGAATTTTTTATCTGTTGGCGATTTACCAGTAATAGAGTGCCGAGCCGCCAAGATCATGTTCGATTTCCAGCAGCCTGTTGTATTTAGCGATACGTTCACTTCGGGAGGCCGAACCTGTTTTCAATTGACCGCCGTCCATGGCTACGGCGAAATCAGCCAGAAAGGTGTCTTCTGTTTCACCCGAGCGATGGGAGATGAAATAATGCCAGCCTGCATCCCGGCACATTCGGACGGCATCAATACTCTCTGAGACTGTGCCAATCTGGTTAAGTTTTATAAGTACCGAGTTGGCCGATTTCTCCTCAATACCTCTGGCAATGTACCGGGTATTGGTGACGAAAATGTCATCGCCTACAATATCAATCTTGTCGCCGACTCGCTCGGTAAATTTTTTAAAGCCCTCCCAGTCGTTTTCCGCCAGGGGGTCTTCCCAGGAAACGATGGGGTATTTGTCCACCCATTTGGCACCCATTTCGATAAGATCTGCTGATTTCATCTTTCCACCGCCCGACCAGGTGAGGTCGTATGCACTGGTGAGATCGGTGGAAAAGGAACTGGCCGCACTGTCTAAAGCGATGGAAATGTCTTTTCCCGGTGTATAACTGGCCTTTTCGATCGCCTCCATGATAATATCCATAACCGCGTCATTACTGGCAAGGTTCGGAGCAAAACCACCCTCATCTCCGACGCTGGTTGCCAGGCCACGATCTTTTAGTAGTTTTTTCAGGACATGGAAGGTCTCTGCGACATACCGGAGACCTTCGCTAAACGACGGTGCTCCCACCGGGACGGCCATAAATTCTTGAATGTCCACGCTATTGTCGGCATGGGCGCCGCCGTTGATTATATTCATTGCAGGAACTGGAATTCTTCTGGCCCCTGTTCCGCCCAGGTATCGGTAGAGAGGTAAACCGACCGATTCTGCAGCGGCACGGGCAACCGCCATGGATACACCAAGAATGGAGTTGGCACCGAGTTTTGATTTGTTATCGGTACCGTCAAGTTCCAGCATTTTGTGATCAACAAGCACCTGTTCTGAAGCTGGCATGCCGATCAGTTCCGGGCTGATTATGGTGTTGACATTGTTAACAGCTTTTAGAACCCCTTTTCCAAGGTAGCGGGTCTTATCTTCGTCCCTCAGCTCAATTGCCTCGTTTTCGCCGGTACTGGCGCCAGAGGGGACGGAAGCGGAGGCCTTTGTGCCGTCGCTCAATTCAACAAAAACCCGAACCGTTGGGTTCCCCCGGGAATCGAGTATCTCCATTCCTCGCACAGCTGTGATTGTGTCTTTCATAGGTTGTTCCCCTGTTCTAAATTGATCGTCCTGTGAAAATAATGGGTATAGAACATGTCATATCCCACTTGTTGGGGGCTGGTAAACTCAAATAATAAACACTCCATGGGGCAGGTCAAATGGATGTTGCGCTCCATCTTTTACTATACGACCATGCAATGCGGCAGGCAATCATTTTAAGAATAATGTCGAAAACTTGATAGTGTAGGTATTTAAAAAATGGTGCTGAAAACAGCATTTTCCCGTAGAATATTCAAGCCGATAATCCAGAGCACGAGTCCGCCAAGTATTTCAGCCCAGGTGGAAAGCCAGCTGAGACGCGCGACCCGTTTGCCTAAGTGAAGTCCGGTTATGGTAAAAAGACCTGCAACTATGCCGATGATCAATGCCGGATAAATGATCGATACCTGGAGCATCGACATCGACAGGCCGACCGCCAGGGCGTCAATACTGGTTGCAACCGAAAGCATGACCATGGTCATACCTTTTGTAGAGTCTTTCGGCTTTGCTGTCTCGTCTTCATTTTCATCTGCCAGGAGAGCTTCTTTTAGCATATTGGAACCGACCAGAGCCAACATGGTAAAAGCAACCCAATGTGCATAGGCTGCCACATAATCCTTGATGGAGGCGCCGAGTCCCCAGCCGATAATCGGCATCAGGGCCTGAAAGAGGCCAAAATGCCAGGATAGCCGGAATGTCTGCCGAACACTGACCTGCTTGAGGCTGACCCCGGTGGCGATGGCAACGGCAAAGGCGTCCATAGCCAGGGCAACGGCGATTCCCAGGGTAGTGAGTATATGCATGGAGTTTATTACGCGTTTTTTGCCGCATGCAGGGCTTGGTCGAGGTCGGCGATAATGTCCGTCGGGTGTTCTGCGCCCACGCAGAGACGGACCATATTAGCCGGAATACCGGCCAAGGCACGACCTTCTTCGCCCTGCTGTTGATGGGTGGAGATCGCCGGAATGGTGGCGACGCTTTTTATGCGGCCCAGGTCTGTGGCTCGCCAGATGCGCTGCAGATTGTCGAAAAATTTTCTGGTTTTTTCCACGCCACCCTTGACGCAAAATGACATGAGGTGACCGTAGCGGTTGACCGGGCGGTTATATTGGTCGTCAAATTCGGCATCAACCAGCCACATATATCTGGAGGCCAACTCATGGTGTGGATGACTTTTTAATCCGAGATATTGTACACTCTCTATGCCGGGGTGCCCTACCAGGTATTCTGCAACTTTTTCGGTGTTTCTGCTCATCAGGTCCATCTTTGACCGAATGGTCCGCATATCGTTGAGAGTCATGACAGCCTGCATCGGGTGTAAGTTGGGGCCGAAATCTCGGTTTTGCAGGTATTTTACGGCAAGGGAAAAGTCTTCCTTGAGCGCCTCATCGTCGATATTGGAGACTAAATTTTTTCGGGCGATGACTGCGCCGCAGATACCGAAGCCACTGCTTGTAAGGCTTTTAGTCACCGATTGGACAACGATATCGGCTCCATGGCAGATGGGTCGCAAAAGGGCAGGGGTTGCGACCGTGGAATCACAGATAAGGGGCAGATCGTGGCTATGGGCTAAATCGGCTACCGCCTCTATGTCGAAAAATCCAAGTTGCGGATTGCTTGGCAGTTCCCCATAGAGAAAACGGGTGTTTTTGTCGATTTTCGAAGCCCATTCATCGAGGTTGGTGGCATCCTTCACCCAGCGACATTCTATGTCACGCTCCTGCATCAGCCGGATACTAAACTGCTGAAAAGTGCCGCCGTAACATTGGGCTGTTGCCACAAAATTGCGAGGTTCACCGGCCTTTGTCAGAATCTTCAGGAAGGGCTGGACGGCTGTCATGATGGCGGCCATGCCGGAGGAGGTTGAACAGCAGGAGGTGGTGCCGTCAAAACCATAGCCCTCCAGCAGGGCAAGGGTCCATTCATAATAATAGGTCGACGGATTGGCTATTCGGGAATAGCACCAGGTGGGAATTTTGTAGGCGAGGGCAGCGGCCATTTCATCCGAATCATTGTAGGCCTGGGAGGTGCTCATGAAAATTGGCTCAATGATTGAGCCCTGATAGTCTTTCAGGGCGTCAGTCACCGAATAGAGACCATGGACTGCAATGGTGTCAAATTTCCAGTTTTTTACTGTTTCGTCGATGTAGGTGGCCCTCTCGGCAAGATATGTATTGCTCTTGTCAATATATTCCTGCATACCGCGGGTAATATGGTCGTCATTTCCGGACATGGCAAACTCCTTATAGGTTATGAAGCTGGCTGTTGGAATATTTGAAGGCTCTCATATTAAAATGGAAACTAATCTAACACCCCACAAGGGGGTATTGAACTGAATGACAGGAAATCTGGAGTACTCAGTTTAGTGCCCCCTTGAGGGGTAAGGCACTAAGCATCATTTTCCAGTTTAAGAAGTTGTCTCTTTACATCGAGTCCACCGCCAAAACCGGTAAGAGAACCGTCCTTGCCAATGACGCGGTGGCATGGAACAATTATAGGTATCGGGTTTTTGCCGTTGGCCATGCCGACCGCCCGGCTTGCTTTTGAATTACCAACCCGCTTGGCTATTTCTCCGTAGCTTGTGGTCTGGCCAAAGGGGATTTTTTGTAGTTCCTGCCATACGAGTTTCTGGAACGTTGTACCTTGGGGTGCAATTTTAAGGTCAAACTCCTGACGGTTGCCGGCGAAATATTCAGATAGTTGCTCTAGAACATTTTTAAAGCAGGTTTCATCGTATTGCCAATCTTCAGAAATTGAAATTTGTTTCAGGTTATTGGAAAAATGGAGTTCTTCCAGCAGACCCTCATTACCTATGAGAAGCAGTTTGCCGATAGGACTCTGGTAGTAGCAATATTGTCTCACGATTTACTCAACCTCCTTCTTCCAGTAGAACTACTTTTTTCTTGCAATGAGTTGGGCCACTGCTCCAAGCCCGGTATGCAGTCGACCCTCATGTATTTCTCTCTTTACTTCAGTCCCATGGATGATATGAAGTTGTTGTAATTCTTTTTGCAAGTCGTCGATTTCCATCAACAGGTCTTTGAGCGGCGGGCCACCCGTGTGATGATTGAGCTGGCGGGGAGTATATCCCTCAAGAAGGAAGACACCATTCCGTCCTTCGCCATCACCAAGGCAGAGAACGGTTCCGGTCGGTGGCAGTAGCTGCAGGGATGCCGCTAAAAAATCATTAGGTTCGGTGCCATAGGCAAAACCGGCTTCACTGAACCGTAAAATCCCATTTGTTCTTTTCTGTCATAAACTGATCATAAAATTGTTATGCGGTGAGGGAATTAAGTGCTGCCTCGTAATTTGGTTCCTGAGTGATTTCGGGGACCTGTTCTGTGTATTTCACCTTTCCTTCGGGGTCGACAACCACTACAGCTCTAGCAAGAACCCCGGCTAGCGGACCTGTGGTGATGGTCTGACCGTAATTTTTTCCAAAGTCAGCTGCTCTGAAAACCGAAGCGGGAATCACGTTTTTTAATCCCTCCGCTTCACAGAATCTGCCGTGTGCAAAGGGAAGATCAGCGGAAATACAGAGAACTACGGAATCGGCATGTTTTTCTGCCTCACTGTTGAATTTACGTGCAGATGCAGCACAAATACCAGTGTCTATTGAAGGGAAGATGTTGAGTACTACAGTTTTTCCGAGGTAATCCTTCAGGCTCACCGCGGATAGATCTGTTGTAACGAGAGTGAACTCGGGAGCTACTGATCCAACTGCAGGAAGTGAACCTACTGTATCAATCTCATTGCCCTTAAGAGTAATCTTAGCCATTTATTTCTCCTTTAAAATATTCTGGATTCTTTAAGTACTGAAAACAATTTTTATCGCATGTAGCTGGTTATTAAGTACATGATAGAAGTTCTTACTCTTTGAATGGTTGTCAACCATTTTGGTGGAAAAAAATTGTGGAGGAAAATAATTGCCAGGATTGTTGTTGCTACTGATAGATTCTGCTTTGGTGTTTCAGTGAACCGTTCGGGTAATGTTTTGCTGGATGATGATGGCTTCAATGGACAAGGCTTTCCCTGGGATTTCGTATGTCTTCTACTGAGAAAATGATATCGTTTGAAAAAGGTCTGGTAAAGTGGGTAGTTGGTGAATTAATGCATTGATATAATTAAGTAATATTAGGTATGGGCACTTCGGTGTCTACAGTTCTGTGTGCTGTGCAACAAAGTAATGACAGGAGAATGAGGATGTAAACTATTGAAATCATGAGCCGGCCATGGTTTAACAGGTTGGATATTTTTCGGGTTATGTGCAAAAGAACAGGTCATTTTGCCCATGTTGGATTAACACGGTAATCAGAGTGAGATTATGTCTTTCGTACCGGTTATAGGAAAATCGATCAAACAGCAACTTGAGAATAGGGAGGAGGAAATCCTCTCACCGTTTGCGGCACTTAACAAACATTCCTCGGGCCGACATGCTGAAGAAGAAGAGGAGATGTCTGATATTCGTTTGCCTTTCCAGCGTGACCGGGACCGCATAACTCATTCGAAAACCTTTCGGCGACTCAAGCATAAAACACAGGTTTTTCTCGCACCAACAGGTGACCACTACCGAACGAGGCTGACGCATGTCCTTGAAGTCTCCCAGATTGCCAGAACCATTGCCTCAGCCCTTTGTTTGAACGAACCACTGACAGAAGCTATCGCCCTCGGGCACGATCTTGGACACACTCCATTCGGCCACGCCGGGGAAGTAACTCTCAATGAATTACACCCTAGTGGCTTTCGTCATTATGTGCATAGTCTGCGAGTCGTTGATTTTTTGGAAAATGACGGTAAAGGCCTCAACCTCACCTTTGAGGTACGCAATGGTATTGTCCGTCACTCCAAGGGGCGTGGCGATATCCTGCCAAAAGACAAAACTGAAAGTGCTGTAACTCTTGAAGGGCAGGTTGTCAGGCTAGCCGATATAATCGCCTACGTCAATCATGACCTCGATGATGCTCTGAGGGCAGGGATTTTAATCGAAACTGACCTTCCTGAAAGGATAAGAAAGGTAGTTGGCGAACGACATTCAAAACGCATTGGATCGATGGTTCGTGACCTGATCGTTGAGACCCTGTCAGCAGACGATGGTGATCTGCACATCAGTGACGGAATGCTCGCAGCAATCACTGATTTACGCTCGTTTCTCTACGACAATGTCTATACCTATTACAAGGTGCACAATGAGTTCACCAAAGCGCAGCGCATAATCTCCCACCTCTATAACTATTTCATGGAGAACGGGATAGTACGCCTTAGGGACAACAAATGGGAGATCGGTGCTGACGAAGAAAGCTGGGCGGATGAAAAAGTCGCCCACCGTAAGGTTTGTGACTATGTGGCCGGGATGACAGATCGTTATGCCCTGTCTATCTATAAGTACATTTTTCTGCCTGAACCGTGGAGTGCCAAGTAACTCCATCAGTATATTTCATGAGCCCGTTGCTTTACGGTCTTTTCGCCCGATCTCCGCGTTATGAGGAAAAAATAATCCTCCGGTAAGCGAGGAACGAGACTCCGAGATATCAACTATATGTCTCCGGTTATTTTTTCCACATGCCTTGAAATCGAACGAAAATTTTCATAAATCAACAGACTCATTTCATGTCCATTTTTTCATCAAATTGGGAAAACTGTTGAATTCTGCAGCCTTCATAGTTAGTCTCACAAACTGTGTGCCATCTCAAACTATGAGCTTTTACGGAATTATAAAATATTAATACAAATATTAATACAAATATTAATACTATTGACTTGTAAATTATGAATAAGAAAGAAGAATTGTTGAGCAAAGGATATGAATTTGCCGAAGTGGAAGAGAAATGGCTTCGCAATTGGCAGGAATCGGCTTGTTTTGCCGGAAAAATGGAAGCAGGCAAACCAGCGTTTTCAATAGTTATTCCGCCGCCGAACGTTACCGGAGTACTGCATGTCGGCCATGCTCTTAACAATACCCTGCAGGATATCCTGACTCGTTATCACCGCATGTGTGGGGATAATACACTGTGGGTGCCGGGTACCGACCATGCCGGGATTGCCACCCAGAATGTTGTTGAACGTCAGTTGGCGACCGAGGGTAAAACCCGTGATGATCTCGGGCGTGATGAATTTATTGAAAAAGTATGGGAGTGGCGCAAAGAAAAGGGCGGCACAATCATAAACCAGTTGCAAAAGCTTGGAGCCTCCTGCGACTGGGAGCGTGAGCGATTCACCATGGATGAGGGGCTGTCCCAGGCTGTCCGGGAGGTCTTTGTTCGGCTCTTTAAGGAAGGGCTCATCTATAAAGGTGATTATATCGTCAACTGGTGTCCCCGCTGCCAAACTGCTCTGGCCGATGACGAGGTGGAGCATGAGGATAAGAAAGGGAAACTATATCATATTCGCTATCCGTATGCCGATGGTTCCGGTCATGTTGTTGTTGCCACAACAAGACCCGAAACAATGTTGGGAGATACGGGAGTGGCGGTTCATCCAGAAGACGAACGGTATCAGCACCTGGCTGAAGTGGGTATTAAGCTGCCTTTGACCGACAGGATCATTCCTGTGGTCTTTGATGAGCATGTCGATCGGGAATTTGGTACGGGTGCGCTGAAAGTCACCCCGTCACATGATCGGGACGATTATGAAATTGGTCTGCGACATTCGCTCGATCGCCTGAAAGTAATGGATGATAAGGGGGTTATGAATGCAGCTGCCGGTGAGTATTGCGGGCTTGACCGTTTTGTCTGTCGGAAAAAAGTGGTTGAGGATCTTGATCGTCTGGGTTTCCTGGAAAAAATTGATGACTACGATCATGCCGTCGGCCAGTGCTACCGTTGTAAAACGGTAAGCGAGCCGACAACATCCGTACAATGGTTTGTTTCAGTTAAACCTCTGGCGGAAAAAGCGGTGGCTGCAGTTCAGGATGGACGGATAAATATCTACCCGAAAACCTGGTACAACAGCTTCTACAGCTGGATGGACAATATTCGCGACTGGTGTATTTCCAGGCAGATATGGTGGGGACATCGCATTCCGGCCTGGACCTGTGACGAGTGTGGGGAGTTGATTGTCGAGTCCGAAGACCCGACTGCCTGTCCTAAATGTGCATCTGAACATATCACCAGGGAGACTGATGTCCTTGATACCTGGTTTTCCTCAGCACTCTGGCCTTTTTCCACCATGGGCTGGCCTGAGAATACCAAGGAGCTGGCGACCTTTTATCCGACCTCTGTGCTTATTACCAGCTTTGATATCCTCTTTTTCTGGGTGGCCAGGATGATGATGATGGGCTTACATATTATGGACGAGGTACCGTTCAAGGATGTCTATCTGCATGCACTGGTGCGGGACAAACATGGTAAAAAAATGTCTAAGTCGACCGGGAATGTCATTGATCCGCTGGTTGTGATGCAGGAATATGGGACGGATGCCATGCGTTTCACCCTGACCGCTTTTGCCGCCCAAGGGAGAGAAATCAAGCTTGATGAAGAGCGGATAGAGGGATATCGCTACTTTATTAATAAAATCTGGAATGCGGCCCGTTTTGCCCTAATGCACGTCAGTGACTGTGACGAGTCTATAAAAGATGTTGTGGAGAGGCCGGAAGAACTGCCGCTGGTGCATCGGTGGATTCTGAGTAGAACCGCTGCTACCATTGCTGATGTACGGCAGGGACTAGATGAGTATCGGTTTAATGATGTTGCTTCGGCCAACTATCAGTTTATTTGGCATGAATACTGTGATTGGTACCTTGAGTGGATTAAAGCCGATCTGTTCAGCGATGACCCGGTGGCTAAACGGCAGGCACAGGGCGTTCTGCTTGTTGTCCTGGAGACTATTCTGAAGCTTATCCACCCGATTACACCTTTTGTCTCAGAGGAAATCTGGTCGGTTCTGCCCGGTGAGCGACCACTTCTTGCTACCAGCCGGTTTCCGGAAACCCAGGATAACTGGGTAAATACTGAAACTGTTCAGCAGATGGAATTGTTGATGGGAATCATCACCGGGATCAGGAATATCCGCTCCGAGGCCGAGGTTCATCCTTCGACCAAGATTGAGGCGCTCGTCCTCTGTGGTGATAAGCAAAAAGCGGATTTTATCGCCTCAGCTACAACGGCCATTGCTGATATGACCCGGCTGAGTAGTCTCACTATTCGACAGGAAGCGGACAAACCGACGGATGCTGCGACCTATATTTACAATGATATCGAAATATTTGTTCCACTCAAGGGTTTGGTCGATGTAGACAACGAGCTCGCAAAGCTGATGCGGGAACGGAAAAAAGTAGAGGCCAAGCTCGGGCAGGTAAACGGAAAGCTGTCCAACAAAAAATTCCTTGCCAATGCTCCCGATGAGGTTGTGGCAAAAGAGCAGGAGAAGAAGGCGAGTTTTGATGCCAAGATGGCCAAAATAATGGAAGCTGAAGAGCGTCTGAAAAAATTATCATAATTTGTAACTGTTCAGCAGCACCCCATCTGTGCACGATCAGCCCGCCCAGCATACAAATGTATAGCTGATCGCGCTGCTTGAGCACATCTGGAGCACTGCTGAACAGTTAGAGTCCTCGGTATTTTTAGGTTTCTTGCAAAGACCTGAACAGTTATCGTAATTTTAGCATAAGGTAAGGAACGGGAATGGATAAAAATCTTCTTCATGGCATAATTCGTGCTTTCCTTAGGGAGGATGTGGGGAGGGGTGATCTCACCAGTGAGTCTATTTTCTCCGATCATGAAATTGGTAGTGCCAGGCTTGTGGCCCGGGATTCTTTCATTGTTGCAGGAGTAGAGAGTGTTGCTGCGGAGGTGTTCAAGGTTCAGAATCCTTCGGTTATTACCGTTGATGCCGTTGCTGACGGTACCATGGCCAGACCGAAAATGGGTCTGCTTACGGTTAGTGGCCCGGTGATAGATCTGCTTAAAGCGGAGCGGGTGGCACTCAATCTGTTGCAGCGGCTTTCAGGGATTGCCACGCTCACCGCGCAGTTTGTTGACAAGGTTAAGGTGTATGCGGTGCGTATCACTGATACCCGAAAAACTACACCGGGGTTGCGTGTCCTTGAAAAATATGCAGTGCGGATTGGTGGGGGCGCAAACCATCGATTCAATCTCACCGATGGTGTCTTGATCAAAGATAACCATATTGCGGCATGCGGTTCCATTCGGGACGCAGTTGAAAAGGTCCGGGCAAAGATTCCCCACACCATTCGTATCGAGGTGGAAACGGACACCCTCGAACAGGTGGAGGAGTGTTTGGCCTGCGGAGTGGATAGCATAATGCTCGACAATATGAGCCCCGAAATGATGTCTAAGGCAGTTCGGCTTATAAATGGCCGTTCTCTGGTGGAGGCCTCCGGAGGAGTGACTCTTGAGACGGTTGAAGCCGTTGCCATGAGCGGTGTAGATATCATTTCCATTGGGGCTCTAACCCACTCTGCCCCTTCCTGTGATATTGGGATGGATTGGTCTTTTTAGTGCCTTTCTCCAGATTTTCTGTCACAAAAAACAAGAAATCTGAAAAGTGTATTGTAATTGTAAACTTAAAGTTACCTCCAAGGCACTTATACCCCCTTGAGGGGTATTGAAAGTAACACTCCTCAAGGGGGGACTAAAAAAAGTACCCTCTCAAGGGGCATTGAAAAGAATCCCAGCTTATTTTCCCGTTTACCGGGGTAAGTGTCTTAGAAATTATACCTTGTTTGTTCCTCAAGATAAAAAATTCCTGAAGGTAATCATCCCTTTTGGGGAGTGCTGAAAAGAGCACCCCTCAAAAGGGGAAGTACAAAACCTCCCCTTTATCAGGGTTAAAGGCTTGAAGCTGGGTGTCCAGAGTTGTGCCATTTATCTGTCGTATATTCCTTGATTATTGTAATGGAATTATGAGATACTCAAATCTAATGTAATTTTATCATTTCGATTTTAGTGCCTTACTCCAGATTTCCTGTCACTCTTTTTA
>WTAT01000316.1 GCA_013139415.1 Desulforhopalus sp. | reverse complement strand
AGATTTTAGCCGCTACATTAAATGAAGTGCAAAAACTGCAACTCTCGGAAGTCATGTTATTTCCAGAAAATACGACTGCTCCACAGCAGGGCGACAGCGATACTGAGATCAATGATGGCCACGCAGATTAACAAGAGATAATTATTGTGGGCGAACTTTGACAGTGTCACGCCGAACAGGATCATAAGAGTCAGGAAGACGAAGAATCCCGGTCTAAAAAACTGCCATAATCGGGGTTTAGCAAGAGAGCTGATTCTATCCAGATTCTTTTGACAGCTCCTTTTAAAAAGGGACTCCCCTTTTAAGCCGCCGAGAATAAGTCCAATAAGAGCAGCGACCCACGGCCACTCTTTTTCAGGCTTGAGAGCATCTGCCTCCATCAGCAGACTACTGCCTTTAAGTAACAGGGCAATACTCCCACCATACCAAACTAATGCAGCCAGAATCCTAAGACTACGGTGGGAAACCACAAACAGTCGTGAGGTATCAATCATCGAATATAATTCGGGCGAGATTGGTGAAATATTGAACACCAAATAGCATAACCGCATCATCGAAATCATATTCCGGTGAATGGAGAGGTGGAGATTCACCGTTGCCAATAAACATCAGTGCCCCTGGAACCTGCTCAAGCATGAAGGAGAAATCTTCACTTCCCATACACGGGTTATCCAGCCATTCAAGGTTGTGAGAATCTAAGGCGCCTATACCCTCTTGACCTGCTTGTCGGGCAGCATGTTGGGCGACGTCCACTGCTTTTGAAGCATTAATAGTTACCGGATACCCTGCCTGCCATTCAAATTCAACAGATCCACCAAACCCCCTGGCAATAGCTGTTGCCAGCTCGACAAGCCTGTGGATCATCAGCTGACGATCCTCTGGCGTGGTTGCCCGAAGGCTCATCTCAAGTGTTGCCCTCTCCGGAATAATATTGCTGGCTGAACCGCTGTGAAAGGCACCAACCGTCACAACAGCTGGGTCAAATGGTCCAAGGTTACGGGAAACCACCGTCTGAAAGGCCAAGACAATTTGAGCACCAATGACGATCGGGTCGACGGTTTTCTCGGGTTGTGCACCATGGCCCCCCTTGCCCTTGACAGTAATCGTGGCACCATCAATTGACGCAGCAATACAGCCATCCCGAATGGCAAACTTGCCCACCTCCATTCCGGGAAAATTATGAAGTGCAAAGACCATATCACAGGGGAAGCGCTCGAAAAGACCATCATCGATCATCAACTTTGCCCCGCCAGCATTCTCCTCGGCCGGCTGGAAAATAAAATGCACGGTGCCCTTAAAACCGGGATCATTTGCCAGAGCATGGGCCGCTCCCAAAAGCATCGCCATATGACCGTCATGTCCACATGCATGCATCCGATTTTCATGACGACTGGTGTAACTCTTTTGCGTCGATTCTGAAATCGGCAAACCATCCATATCGGCGCGCATCCCGATTGCCCGATCACCTTTACCCCGCCTAAGGCTGGCAACTATTCCTGTTGTTCCAATGCCTCCCGTTACTTCCAGCCCCAAATCACTAAGAAGATTAGACAGGAAATCTGCCGTCCGAAATTCCTTAAGCCCCAGCTCGGGATGTGCGTGGAGATATTGCCGGATCAAGGCAAGATCAGCTATGTCGCTTGGAATTTGCATGGACTCCCCCTTAGAATTTCCCTATAAACTTACGCAACCGGTCCGATTTGGGATTATCCACGATCGAAGCCGGCGCTCCTTGTCCATCAGGGTCTCGGCTTTCTAAGCCACCTACATTCGTAATCTATTAGAGCGACTCAAAATAGCTGACCATTTGTACTCGCTGCTTCGCCGTTGGTAATCTCCCCCTGCCGGCCTGCATATTGTCCTGCATATGCTTTACCTTGCTGGTGGCCGGTATTGCACAGGTTACAGCCGGGTGGGAGACAACAAATTTCAAAAAATATTGTCCCCAGCTGGTGCAGTCGAACTCTTGTGCCCATGTGGGCAAGGATTTTCCTTTAATTTGATGGAACAGCGCACCCCGCTGATAGGGTCGATTGACAATAACCGCAATACCCTTCTCCTGGGCAATTAACAACAAGGGTGACTCAACATCACGATTGCCTATGTTGTAGGTGAGTTGTACAAAATCAAAATCGTGTTTTTTGAGTATATTAATGAGCTCGTTATGATCTCGACCATGTGAGGTGGTAATGCCGACATACCGAATCTTTCCCTCAGCCTTCATCTGTTTGAGGGTTTCAAGATGAGTTTCCCAGTCGATCAGGTTGTGAATCTGCATCAGGTCAAAGCGTTTTATTCCCCACTGTTGCCTGGATGCCTCCATCTGTTCAATACCCTGTTTTTTACCTTGAATCCAGACCTTTGTCGCTGCAAAGAGATTTGTGTCTCCTGCTACTCCAGGCAACAATTCTCCGATCACCTCCTGTGCCGATCCATACATAGGTGAAGAATCGATCATGCCACCCCCCATATCAAAAAATGTCCGGGTAACCTGTTGTAACCTTGTGAGCAACTCTTTATTTCCAATGGCATCAAAGGTACGGGAGGTACCCATACCTATTACCGGAAGTTTTTCACCTGTTTTAGGAATAGCTTTGCGAATCTGGCCTGCATCCGCAAAGGTACCAGCGGGTAAGACCCATCCTGCCGCCAGCATTCCCGCGAAACCCATAAATTGACGTCGACTTATATTTGTTTTATTTTTCATCTTCTGCACCTCGCCAAAGAATTACTTGTTTTCGGCAATGTTCGCCTGTTGCCGCCCCAGGCCAAAAGCAACAAAAGCCCAAAACAGCGCCAATGGCACGGCAATCAACGCTATTGCCGATAAATTCATGCCCAAGCTACGCATACCGGCATAGACCCAGGCACTCACTGCATCACCCGCTCGATAAACAACTGTATCAATAACGTTCTTCGCTTTGTACTTCTCCTTTCGACTCAAGACAACAAACAGCATTTCACGCGCAGGCTTCATCACCGCATAGTTACCTGCGCGACGGATTACCTGCACTACCAGTAAAATCGACAACACTGGTGCGATACCGAGGAGTGTGAATCCAATCGCAAGTAAAACCGGAATAATCGCCAAGACAGTCGCCAGGCCAAACCACTTGACCAGTCGACCAGTCAAGAATATTTGTAACAGCAACGTCGAGGCATTCACTGCAAAGTCAATTGAGGCAAAGACAGCTGTACGCTCTGCTGAGTCGACAAAGGCATCACGAATAACCTGGGCCTGCATCAAATAAAGAAAAGTTGACAAAGTCGTATACAACAAGATCAGCAGAACAATGCCTATCAAGTATGGAGAGCGAACAATCATTATTAACCCAGCCCAGATCCCTCCGCTGATCGGTTGGTCTTTCTGTCCCCCTGGCGATTCATGTTCTCCAGCTAATTTCGATTCCGACTCCGATTCAGACTGCAATTCCGACCATAGCGACAGCCTGCCAATACATATGATCGCCCACATCAGAAAAAAGGCCGACACCAGTAGTAAATTTCTCGCTCCAAGGGGTTGCACCAAGAAGGCAGTTATGGCAGGACCGGTGAGTGCTCCCACGGTTCCTCCTGCGGCAATAAATGCGAACAGGCGTCGTGCCTGCGCGTTGCTGTAGAGATCCGCCATGAAACTCCAGAACACGGAGACAACGAACAGATTAAAGACACTGACCCATATAAAAAAGGCTCGGGCAACATATTTAGACGGAATCTCTCCGCCCATCAGACCATAAAACAGCAGCAGCATTACAATAAAAAACAAATAGATACAGGGTAGAAATTGGTGACGCGGGAAACGCGAACTTACCCAGCCAAACAGGGGAATTACCGCTGTCATAACTAAAAGCGTTCCAGTAAACAGCCATTGCAGGTTTTCAACACCACCTAGTATGCCCATCTCGTCTCGCATCGGGCGGATGATGTAATAACTACACAACAGAGAAAAAAAATAACTGAACGACCATAACAGAGCACGCCTCTCTCCGGGTTCGACATGTATAGTCTTAAACAATACGGAACGAATGCTGGACTTGATTCGATTCATGTCTGAACTCTTTCCTGAAAGATTCCCAAAACTATGAACTTTGGCCACTGAATTTCAATACGGCCTCTTTCCCATCAAGGATGCTTATAGCATGTTAACCATTCTTGTCGGAGAAGCTTGCCCTGGCGACCCTCTGCGCCAGAGGGGGCAAACTATCTTTCCCTGGTCGACGCAGGTCATAATATTTCCTTCAGCAAAAAAACATATTTCGAAAAATTGACAGCGACTCATCCTGTTGGTACATTGCTGCCCGCAGTCGGACTGGCTGCTCTGCCCTGAAATAAGGGCCAACAACTCCACCACCCTGCACTAAACAATTGACGATCTTGGCAACTTCCTGAGCCAAATGAAACAATAATTCCCGCACAGTTACAATTAACATTTAAAAACAGAAGGATTACTGACCATGCAGGACATTTCCGCCGCCAAGACAGCACCCCGTTTGTTGACTTTCACACTTGCCAAATGGTCGATTTTCACCATTCTCATTCTCACCTACATT
This sequence comes from Desulforhopalus sp., assembly GCA_013139415.1. Lineage (GTDB taxonomy): Bacteria > Desulfobacterota > Desulfobulbia > Desulfobulbales > Desulfocapsaceae > Desulforhopalus_A. The sequence goes on along the minus strand of WTAT01000316.1, from coordinate 24,542 downwards.
CTCGTCTATTTCCATCGGATGGCACCTGGCGTGGTATCCGAATATCTCATGGGTGCATTCCAAATCACCGGCACTCAACTTGGCACACTGTCAGCCATCTATTTTTTTGTTTATGCCTGTATGCAGATTCCCTCGGGCGTAATTGCCGACACCCTTGGCACCAGGACCTCTGTCATCAGCGGCAATCTTGTTGCTGGCGCTGGGTCGATTGTCTTTGGTATGGCCGGCAGTTTTGAAGTAGCTTGTGTGGGTCGTTTCTTGGTTGGCCTTGGTGTTTCAGTGGTTTTCATTTCCATCATGAAAAGTAACTCCGTATGGTTTCCCGCAAAAGTTTTTGGTTTAATGAGCGGCCTGACCCTACTCATTGGCAATCTGGGTTCCGTGCTGGCGGCAGGACCACTGGCAGCACTTCTGACGATATTTTCCTGGCGTACGGTTTTTATTGGTATAGGCTTTCTCTCCCTGACCCTTTCAGTACTGGGGTTTCTCATTGTCAAAAACCGACCCGAAGATCTGGGTTTTCCGGCCCCTAATGTACAGGCCGAAACCGAGAGTGGTGCGCTGGATACCAGCTGGCTGAAAAACCTTGGGTCAGTTATCTCTGTCCTTCCTCTATGGCCGGGATTCTGGGTCCAGTTCGGCATGATCGGAGGGCTCTATTCTTTTATGGGCCTTTGGGCTATCCCATACCTGAGAGATGTGCATGGACTGGACAGGTCATATGCAGCGAATCATATGACAACAATGCTTCTCTGTTTTGCTGTTGGTGCTCTTTTTTTCGGTTGGTTTTCCGACCGGATTGGCAGACGTAAACCGATACTCATCACCTGTGTCCTCGGCTACACACTTTCTTGGCTAATACTGGTATACGCACCCTGGTCTCCGGGAGTCAGCAGCTTTCTGCTTTTTGGCTTTATGGGTTTTACCGGCTCAGGTTTTGTCCTTACCTTTGCAGCCGCAAAAGAGATCATTCACCCCAACCTCTCAGGAATGGCCGTGAGTGTTGTCAATACCGGCTGTTTCATCGGCACCGCGCTTATGCAGCCGCTTTTTGGTTATATTGCTGATTTATCCTGGGACGGTACTATAGAAAATGGTATCCGTATCTATTCACAAATAGATTATTACCACGGTTTTTTACTCATGCTCATCTTCGCAGCTATCGCTGTTGTCGGCTCTTTCAGATTGCGAGAAACCTATTGCCGAAACAATTTTTCCACAATTGTGTAAAAACGACACCAGCTTTCATGTTGAGGTCTCTGGAGCGTTTATTTTTATCCCAGGACCACACTGTTCCCTTGACCGGAAGCATTTTTTTTTCATATAATTTTAGTAGAAGGATTCTATAGAAAGCAAGATAAAGCCAAACCTGTCGTGAGACAGGGACGGAAAGCTACGGAACTAATAAGTCAGCCGGGCTGCCTATTTTATGAGGTAGCCCGGCTTTTTTTATGTCATTGGGACTCATAAAAACAATGAGTAAAATACACGCAAAAAACTACCAACATTTATGAATATCAAGGCATGTGGAAAAAATAGCCGGAGACATCTTTTTTGAGGAGGAGGCGGCTCTATATTCGCGAATGGCTACGAAAACTTTACAGTGACTAACGAAGGATGCCAAAAAGTCAAACCAGTTTGATAAAGGGTGACAACTATGAAAGTACAGCCAAAAAAGATCATGTGTGCAGTTGATTTTTCGGATTTTACTAATGAGTGCCTGGTCTACAGCATTGCATTGTGTAGACAATTTCATTCAAAGCTGTTCCTGGTCCATATAGTCACCGACGTGAGCTCTTCCTTTGTGTACAGTCAAATCACCACAGACAGGTTGAAATTTCAGGAAGAACAGATCGCGAGTGCTCAGGAACTTCTTGGGGATCTGGCAAAAAAGGTGACAGTAGAACATGAAATTGTCATCCACAAGGGAGATCCGGCCTATGAGATCCGACGGCTTGCCTTGAAAGAAAAAATAGATATGGTCGTCACCGCCACCCACGGAACATCAGGTATGCAACGACTATTGATCGGTTCCGTCACGGAGAAGCTGATAAAAACCCTCCCCTGCCCCTTACTGATGCTGTGTCCCCAGGAGCATGGTTTCAAACCTTTGCACGACGGTGAAATGAAGCTGAAAAAAATTCTGGTGGGATGTGATTTTTCACCCGATTCCAAACTTGCTTTTGACTATGGACTGAGCCTGGCACAGGAATTTCAGGCAGAGCTTCACCTGGCGCACGTAGTTAAACCGACGGAATATATTGAATTGAAATCCTCTGACTACCTCAGTGTTATACCAGGAGATTACGACCACTGGCGTATCTTGGATTATATTGAGATACAAAAAAAAGTGACGGAAGAAAACCGCGAAAAAATTAATCAAATACGTAGTCGCCTGGAAAGACAACTCTATTTAATGTTTCCTGAAGAGGGCAAGACATGGTGTCCCCCCCATACCATCCTGCTTGATGGGGAGCCCTATAAAGAGTTGATCAAATATGCCAAAGAGCAGGAGTTCGATATGGTTATCTTGGGGATTCGCGGACACACGCTTTGGGAAAAACTAATGGTAGGTTCCACAACAGATCGGGTTATCCGCCACGCTCCTCCCTGTCCAGTGCTGGCGGTTCGACCGGTGGATGAGCATAACGAATAAAAGAAACTAACCCCTGTAAACGGGAAAAAAGCCGGGACTCTTTTCAGTGCCCCCTTGAGGGGGTATTGAACTGATTGACAGGCTTTCAGGAGTACTCAGTTTAGTGCCCCCTTGAGGGGTAAGACACTAATTTAGTTGCCATCCTGAATCGAGACATTTCCGAGTCTGCGCTCACCTCCGCGGATTAAATCTTGAGAACAACGAAGAGTTTGGTCAGATAAGCTTAAACTCTGAAATGACCGTTTCAGGATGACAACCAGGTTAGTGCCTTACTCCAGATTTTCTGTCACAAAAAACAAGAAATCTGAAAAGTGTATTGTAATTGTAAACTTAACGTTACCTCCAAGGCACTTATCCTGGCTTATTTTCCCGTTTACCGGGGTTAGCAGTTAAACCTTGCCAAGACTTTTCTTAGTGTTAAAACTCAATTACAGAATCTTCAACACTACCGAATCTTCAACACTACCTCTACCAAGTAATTTTCCATTTCAAACTATATAGAAAATCTATGAAACAGCACATCTGTATACCCATAAGTGTAGGACTATTCCTGATCACCTTGTTATTGACAATGGCACTTACCGACCTGTTCCAGCCAGTCATAACCTTTATCCATAACCAGGAGATAACACCGTTCCAGGTTGTGATCTGTATTCTTGGTTCCGCTCTTGGCTTTTATCTTGCGTATAAGGTGCTGGTGAAACTTGGAGAATATTTCCTTCCGAAAGAATAATCATGACTCCCGCTGAGCACGGTGCAACCGTGCGATCATTTACATATTGCATGCTGCATATCATAAATTTGAGAAGGACATTTTTTCTGTTTTACTCTGTTAAATAAAAGGTGATAGTAGTCACCACCCGGACATCTTTTTCTATCTTTGCTGTATCTCCGTATGCCGCTCCCGCATCACGAACGAAGAAACTGCCCTGTCGTGCACTACGAATACCGCCGACATCCACCCCGGCATTTTCCGCGAACTCATTGGCAGCGATACGGGCGTTTTTTGTCGCCTCGCGCAGCATGTCTGGTTTGATCTCATTAAGTTTAGTAAAGCGGTAGGCTGGTGCCTTATTATCAATATCAATTCCCTGTGCGATTAACTTATTAACACTGGCACGTACTTCGGATACCAGCTCAACTTTTCCAGTCTCTACGCTGATATTTCCGACTAGCGTGTGAGTCTGATCGACCAGACGTTGATCATCATTGCGAAATTCAAAATATTCATAATCCAACACTCCCAACTGTATTTCACCGTCATCAAAGCCATTATCCTTTAGTAAGCCGATGATTTTTTGCTGGTGTTTCTCCGCTTCTTTATAAAGACTTGGGATTTCCTCACGGCTGACCCCTTTCACTTTGTAGACAATTTCCCAATTAACACGATCCGCCGAGACACGCCTTTCGGCCAACCCTTTAACCTCCGCTGTATTGAGAGCGACCTTGGCATTATACAAAGTTTGACCTACAAAATAGCCGGCTGCTGCCAGGCCCAATGCTACAAACAATCCCAAGAAGAGAAGCCCACCTTGATTTTCTTTTGTCATATCATGACCCTCACTTTTCTCACCATCACCTTTGACTCTCAGCTATTTTGCCAACGACATATGGTCCGTCCGGGATTACAGCGACTTTAGCATGACTTTTAAGCAAATCATTCACGGTGGCTTGACAGTCCAGAATTTTGATTCCCTGAAAACGATCGACATCCTCTTTAGAAAGACCGGGCGAATAAATGAATATTTTACCGGCATGGTCCAGGGCTTGATAAATATTCTGGGCGCACCACTGATCAATAACAAAATTATCCGGATTGCCATGATGCTTGTCAAAATGAACAGGGGTAGGATTCGATCGCATAATAGTGCAGAATTCCTCACTACCGAGACCTTCTTCACAACCACAGGCAACAAGGATAGTACCATTTTCCTTGAGGATGTCTCTGGCAGCAATTAAACATTTTGAAACCTGATAAAAGGTTGCATCAAGGGGATAGCCACCCGCTGAAGTTATGACCAGGTCAACCTTCTCCTCAAGGAATGCCACTGCATGGTTGGAGACAAGTTCGCATCCCGCCTGGTGGGCAAGATCATGGTGACCGCCGAAAACGCCCGCCAACTCCCGTTCCTGGTTGATCACAACATTGAGAATAAAATCTACACCTGCAATCTCAGCAACCTCCATGGCATACTGGTGAAATATGTTATTTTCAAGCCTGCAGTTTGCCTCTTGAAGCTGGTCGATCACCTTGTAGGAATGCATAAACTTCATTGTCTGGAAACTCGAAATACCAGGCAGAATGGATTTTCGACTCCCTGAAAAACCGGCGTAGAAGTGTGGTTCAATCAATCCCGTAAGAATTTTCAGATCAGCATCCAGATAGTGGGTGTTGATCTCAATAGGAGCACCTTCGATTTTTGTGATTTCCCTGTATTCCTCCTCATTCTGGCAGTAATGATTGACGATTCTGTAGTTATCCATGATGTCTTTACCAACCATGGACTCAAGTTCATCGCCAAGATTAGGTCGATGCATCCCCGTTGCAATAAGGATAGTTATATTTTCAGAAGTAATACCACTTTCTTCAAGGGTCTGAAGCAGTGGTGGCAGGATAATTTTATTTGGTACCGGTCTGGTAATATCGGAGATAACAATACAGGCATTTTTGCGTCCCAGCGCTATTTCCTTGAGCGGAGCTGTCCCGATAGGGTGCAGCAGGGCATCACGAACAGCAGCAGCTGGCTCTGCAAGCGCTTTAGCTGGTTTATTTTCAATAAGCTGGACTGAATCAGGCAGTTCAAGATTGATAGTTTCTTTTCCGCAAAGAAGATTGACTTTCATAAGAGCCTCCTTGTTATTTTGAGAAGTTTTTCCTCCTGAAAATCAGGTTGATTTTTTCAAAATACTGCAATATAGGGGAGCGATACAACAGTCCTGTTTTTGTTATTTAGTGCCTTACTCCTGAAAGCCTGTCATTCAGTTCAATACCCCCTTGTGGGGTGCTCTTTTCAGTACCCCTCTGAGGGGTATAAAAAACAAGAAATCTGGAGAGTATATTTAAATTAGAAACTTAAAGATAGCACCAAGGCACTTATCCACCGCAAGGGAGGACTAAACTGAGTACCCCTCAAGGGGGCACTGAACTGAGTACCCTCAAGGGGCATTGTAAAGAATCCCGGCTTATTTTCCAGTTTACCGGGGTTAGTCTCAACCGCCTTTCTTTTCCGCCTCCTCCTTCGCCAGCTTTAACTGTTCCATTTCATCCGCTATTACTAAAGCTGCACCTGCACCTGCTTCTAATGCTTTTTTCCTGGTTTCTTCGTCCACGGCACCTTGGTGCTCTTCATGTGGAAAATCCACGATAACCTTGCGGTGTGCGTAATAGATACCTTTGTTATTGAGAGCCTCAGTGATACGGCGAAAAGCTTCTCGTCTAATTACAAACTGTTTACCCGGTTTTGCGGTGAATTTGACTCTGATCACCATCACTGAGTTAGTAATTTCATGCACACCCTGGGATTTGACTGGCCGGATGAAGTCATCGCCAATCTCTTCATCTTCTAGCATGGCCTGGCCGACTTTCTTGATTATTTTTCGAACCTTATCTATGTCGGCATTATAAGGGAATTCGAGAGGGAACTTCATAATGATACCACCACGCATATAGTTAGTGACTGCACCAAGATCGCTGTGAGGTACGACCTGAAGCATACCGAGATGATGTCTGAGCATCACATTTCTCAGGGTAATCGTCTCAACAGTACCGCGGATTGATCCCGCTTGTACATATTCTCCGACCCGGAAGGCATCATCAAGCAGAAAGAAAAATCCTGACAATACATCAGAAACAAGTTTCTGCGCGCCAAAGCCTATAGCAAGGCCCAGAACACCGGCACCCGCCAGAAGTGGAGCGATATTCACACCAAGAGAGGAGAGGACAATGAGAATGACCATGACGATCAGGACCGTGCCAAGCACCTTGCGCAGCATCGGCAGCAATGTATGAATACGCCCCAACTGAGCAGCTCCACCGAATTCGTCGTCACTATCCTCTTCTTTTTCTGCGGGTTCCGGTGTTGCCTCTTCTATTTTTCTTTTAATGAAAGCTGAAGCAAGGCGCCAGCAGACTAAGGCAAGACCAAGAGTAACCAGTGATTCTAAGATGGCTTTGATTGCCTCGGCTGCAAAAGGTAGATCATATCCCCACAGGGAGAGCATCCAGGTGGTCAACACCACAACAAGGACTATGCGGAAAATCTTGTGAGATTTTGACTCAAGAGCCTTTTTACGGGCGATGTTTTCCTGTTCGACTTCTGCTGCCTCCATGTCGGTCATGTCAGCATCTTCCGTTTGTGCACCCAGACCGAGAGAGTCAACAACAGATCCAATGATCATTCGTCCCACATGGCTTAAAATAAAGTACATGGGCACGATGCACAGACTTATAAAGAAAGAACCGTTTCTGGTGGCTATTCCGGTCAATTGCTGTCCAATCGTTATAAACCAGACAACAAGCAGATACAAAAGAGCAGGAACGTGCCAGTGAGCGGCGAGCTGCTCCTGCATCCAGTTACTGTCATCCTGTTCAATTCCATCCTGCAGAAAGGCGGAAAACGGTTGCCTCAAATATAAAACCAGAGATGCAAAAACTGCCATGACAGCCGAACCAAGGACAATGGCCACCCAGGAAACAGTTTGATCGAGGGCGCCCAGATCCCTGATGAAATTCAGGAAGAGGTACCCACACAGGAGAACCGTGGATGAAGTGACAAGTGCCCGATGCAGAGGTTTTGCAACGGAATCATCAAGCGCCAGTGGACGGATTCGGCTATCTTCTGGAGCGAAAATGATCCGGCTGATAACAAAGCAGACCATGATTATGAGCACAATGCCGAGAATAAGCTGGAACAACCTTCGTCCCTTAACTTCCACACTGCCGGCCAGAAGGAGAAAAACAAGAGTAGAGGATATTGCCAACAGGAACAGACTCATCAATGCAGGGACACTACGAAGAATACCTGCCCAAAGGCATTCCAGGCTGTCGTTACCGGGTGGAACAGTTTGTTGGAGTCGGGCGACCCCCTTTTGAGCAAGTCGTCTGGCAACAAAAACAATGAGAAAACCAAAACCAATTGAGACCAAGGCCAGCATCAAAACATACAGTACTGCAGACCCACCTTTTGCTGGATCTACAGGTTTAAAAACCCGAGCCAAGTCGCCAGGGACTTGCGGGGCGAATGCCATGACACTGCTGTTTTCTATCTCGGTGATTTCATTTTTATCAAGCATGTGCAACCAGTTGGCCAAAACAGGACGGTCACTGATATTATTTGTAGGAGTAACAGCTGGGTGGGTATCCTGAGCCGATACTGCCTGTTGTTCAGCTGGTTCATCAGTTTGCTCGCTGAAACTGTATGATGTTGACCAAGACAGAAAAAAGCATGATAAAAAAACAATCAACAATGAACGTAAGAGTACTTGCTTCATGCAACCCCTCCTGATTGGGAAATAACTGAGTGGGAAATAACTGAGTTATTTTCAAAACCTTTTATAAGCAGAAAAATAAACAAAATAACAAACTCTTATCATTAGATACTTCATACATCCTTAACAAGGAAAGTGATTAAGAGCAAGTGCGAGTTAGTTTCCGTCCGAAAACCAGGAATTTTGTTCGAGATCGAGGCATGTGAAAAAACTTTACCGCAGGCATGCTATTGATATTCCAAGGATATAATCTCAAACATAACGATAAGATTGACAGATAGCGTAGACTCCGAAAGAACAGTTTTCAGATAGGAACTATCTGAGTCCAGGCCCAACTTTCGCCTGACGTAGATATTGGAAGATAAAGCAATTTTTCGAGGTAGCCTTTTGTGATTGAATTGCATGGAAAGGTAAGTTATTGCTATAGTCGAAAAGAAAAACACTCATCTATAATAAAGCGACGAAAAGGATTTTCAATTACGGAATTGCCCATCTGATTTGCTCCAATATCACGGAAGCGCAGACTCCTAAATAACTGTTTTCGGATGGAAAATAGTTACGTTTGGCCTTCCGGGCCTAACACAAAGGGTGTGTTGAATATGTTTACAGGAACACGAATTCGTCACAAGCTCCTCTTCTACTATTCCCTTCTGTTTTTCCTTTCCTTGTCTTTGGGATTTGCCACTGTCTATATGATCACCCGCGATACCATAGAAAAAAACATTGAAAGCGAACTACAAAACACCACAACCACAATCTATAACCTTGTAACGACTTCCCTTACAGCCTCCATAAAAAATTATCTGCGGGGGGCCGCGGAAAAAAACCTCGAAATCATCAATTCGATCTATCAGGATTATCTTAGTGGACTCTTTAGTGAACAGGAGGCCAAAGAAAGAGCAAGCCGGGTGTTGCTCAGTCAGACCATAGGTCAGTCCGGGTATATATACTGTCTCAACAGCAACGGCATAGTCGTCGTTCACCCCCAGCAGGCCCTGCTGCAAAGCGATGTTTCAGAATACTCTTTCGTAAAGGACCTGTTGGTGAAAAAGCGGGGATATCTGGAATATGACTGGAAAAACCCCGATGACCAGGAGTTCCGCCCCAAAGCACTGTACATGGTCCATTTCGAGCCGTGGGATTGGATCATTTCTGTCTCCTCCTATCGGGAAGAGTTCAAGGGGCTGGTGAATATTGACGACTTCAAACAGAGTGTTCTCGATCTGAAATTTGGCAAAACTGGTTATACCTTTGTTATAAACGAAGAAGGCAAGGCAATTATTCATCCCGTCCTTGAAGGAGTCAATGTCCTGACGATGGAGGGAATACCTAATGAGGCCCTTGCCTATATGTTCGAACATAAAAACGGTCGGGTGGTCTATCCCTGGAAGAATCCGGGCGAGAGTAAACCTCGCACCAAACTGTGTTTCTTCAACTACATAGAAGATTATGACTGGATCATCGGATCGGCGAGTTATCAAGAGGAAATCTATGGTCCACTCCGGACCATCAGTAGCATGATACTGGCGACGTTTGTCATCACTATGGTGCTGGTTTTATCGCTGACCTTTGAGATCAGTGACTCGATTACCAATCCTTTAAAAAATTTGATGGAAAAATTCAGGAGTGCCAGCAAGGGCGATTTCAGTCAACGCATGGTCGTGACCTCAAAAGATGAGCTTGGGCAGCTGGCCATGTTTTTCAATACGTTCATGGAACAGCTTAGTGATTATAGTAGTGACTTGAAGCGGCAGATACAGGAACGACAAGAAGCGGAAAACAGTCTGAGAGCAAGTGAAGAACGCTATCGTTCTGTAATGGAAGCTGCCGCCGATCCCATAGTTATTTATGACATGGAAGGCCAAATTACCTATTTTAACCCTGCATTTCATACAGTCTTTGGCTGGAGTCTTGAGGAATGCCTCGGGAAGAAAATGGACCATTTCGTACCGCAGGAAAACAGGCCGGAAACGGAGCTGATGATCAAGGCGATCCAGGAAGGCAGGGTCCTGCCGGCAACGGAAACAAACAGATATACCAAGAGCGAAGAGATCAGAACTGTCAGTATCAGTGGTGCGGCCTTCCGGGACCACCTCCACCAGCTGGCAGGCAGTGTGGTCATCCTCCGGGATATTACCGAAACCAAGCGACTGACAAAACAGTTAATGGATATAGGTGACAATGTCCGTCAGACCATCGGTCAGGATCTTCATGACGACCTCTGTCCACATCTTATAGGGATCGGTGGACTTGTCTCGGCCTTAAAAACGACTATTGCCCAAAATAATTGCGAGGGTGGCCGCCTGGCGGAAAAAATTGTCGAGCTGATAGGTGAGGCGACCTCCAAAGCAAGAGGATTGGCGAGGGGACTCTGCCCTGTCCATCTGGTGGCTTTTGGATTACAGTCGGCGCTTAATGAAATTGCCGAAAACACCCAACTGGCTGCCAATATCCATTGTTCATTCAGCGGTGATACAGCCCTGGGAATCCACGACAACACCCTTGCGACACACCTCTATTATATAGTCCAGGAGGCAGTAAATAATGCTGTGAAACATGCCAATGCCTCGTCTATTGAAATATCTCTTGCGCAGGAGGGTGAGTATATTCACTTCTGGATTATTGATGATGGTAAGGGTATAGATGACACACAGCAGGGAAAAGGTATCGGACTGCAGATCATGAAATACCGGGTTCTGGTTATTGGTGCCTTTCTCGAAATTTCAAGTAATAGTGAAAACGGAACGACTATCCATGTCTTCATGAAGAAACCGGAAAGTGCACACGTTTAATACGTACAGCGGAGAAAACCGATGGCCCCGCAGAAAAAATACAAAATACTGATCGTCGACGATCATCCCATTTTCTGTTTCGGAATGAGTGAGCTGATCAACAAGGAAGAGGATCTCTTGGTATGCGGCAGTGTCGAGTCGATGAAAAAAACAAGTGACGCAATAGCCCGTTTGAAACCCGACCTGGTCGTTGTTGACATTTCCTTGAAAGACGGCAACGGCATTGATCTCGTTCAAGAAATAAAAAAAGAGTATGGTCTGCCCATGCTGGTGCTTTCCATGTACGATGAATCCCTCTATGCCGAAAGATCGCTCTTGGCCGGAGCCAGAGGCTATATCATGAAACAGGAGGCAATCTCCCTGGTGGTCGAAGCGATTCGCTGTGTTCTCAGTGGTGATATTTACGCCAGCAGCACGGTTAAGGAAAAGGTATTCAAGCGACTGACCAACCAGCAGACAGCTGACAGCAAGTCTCCTCTGGACATTCTCACCAACCGTGAACTAGAGGTCTTTCGGTTGATAGGTGAGGGCCTTTCTACAAAGGAGATTGCCGACCGTCTCCATCTCAGTATCAAGACCATTGGCACCTATCGTGAAAACCTCAAAGAAAAACTGAAGCTCAAACATTTCACCGGCCTGGTCAAGTTTGCCGTGCACTGGTCCAATGAAATACTGCATTAGTGCCTTACTCCTGAAAGCCTGTATAAAAAACAAGAAATTCAGAGAGTGTTTTGAAACTAGGAACTTAAAGCGACCACCAAGGCACTTATACCCCTCAAGGGGGCACTGAACTGAGTACCCTCAAGGGGCATTGTAAAGAATCCCGGCTTTCTTCCCGTTTACCGGGGTTAGGAGAGCACTTTTTCCGAGGATAATGACCGTTATTGCTCCTATTTTGTCTCTGGAATCTGTACCATCACAACGGTGCTGGTGGCGCACAGAGTCTCCCCTGCCAAAAGACGCAGGTCGACGATAACCTTGCGGCCTTTAATCTCGACAACCTTGCCGCGAACCTCGAGCTCCACGCCCTGAGGAGTTGGCTTGAGGTAATCAACCTTAATTGAGGCTGTGACGAAACGGCCTATGGGCTCATCGTTTTCCAGGGCCTTGGCCGCGGCAGCGGTTCCGGCACCATGGCAATCGAAAAGTGAGGCGATCATGCCGCCATACACAAAACCTGGAAAGCCACCGGAATATTGGGGTTTCGGCGTATGACGACAGACACTTTCCTCACCATCCCAGTAGCTCTTGAGATGCAACCCATGCTCATTGTTTCTGCCACAGCCATAGCAGTTTGCATAATCTTCCGGGTACAAGTCCTGAAAAGCCTGTTCACACATACTCGCCTCTCCAATTAAAATTATTCCTGATTATGGATCATTTCCGGATCACAGTACTTTCAATACTGCTAACGTCTAACACCGGTAAACGGTAAATAAGCCGGGACTCTTTTTAGTACCCCCTTGAGGGGTGTTCTTTACAATGCCCCTTGAGGGTACTCAGTTCAGTGCCCCCTCGGAGTCTGCCGCTTACCTGAGGGGTATAAGTGCCTTGGTCGATCATTTGGAGTTTCTAATTCCAACCCACTCTGCAGATTTCTTGTTTTTTGCACCCCTCAAGGGGGTATTGAACTGAATGACAGGTTTTCTGGAGTAAGGCACTAAAACCCTTTAATTTTGTCAATCTCGATCCTGCTGAAATTCTCTGCCGGTTTTTCGACACCGTCTGTTGGAAATCGCTACTCTCAGCCCGCCTTAAACAGTCTTGCTCAACTCACATTGTACTGGTGGTCAAGCCATTCCTGATGACGTAATTGAGCCTTGATGGTCTTGCCGGTGGCGGTTTTCGGTAGCTCACGGAATTCAACAGTAGCTGGCGCCTTGAACTGAGCATGATTTTTTCGGCAGAAGTCAATAATTTCTTTTCCAGTTAGTTTGCTGCCAAGTTTGGGGACGACAAATGCTTTCGGCACCTCTCCCCAGACCGGATCCGGCATCGATACCACAGCTACCTCTAATACCTCGGGGTGTTGGTAGATAACGTCCTCGATTTCCCTTGAGGAGATCATGTCGCCGCCCCTGACGATGATGTCGCTGGTTCGATCCATTACCTGTATATAACCATCGGGGTGCATCACCCCCAGGTCTCCGCTGTGAAACCAGCCATGTCGAAAGGCATGTGCTGTCGCTTCCGGATCCTTATAATAGCCAAGCATAACATTATTGCCTCGCATCACAATCTCACCCATGGTCTGCCCGTCATCGGGCACCGGCTGCATGCTTATCGGATCGACCACCGCCAGATGAATGCTGGTGGTATAAGGTACTCCCTGTCGGGCCTTCATCCTGGTAACATGTTCAGGATCAAGCTCGACCCATGAGGTCTGCCAGGCACAGACACTGTGGGGCCCGTGAAGCTCTGTCATACCATAGACATGTGTGACATTGGCTCCAATTTCTTCCATCCCTTGAATAATGGCAGGAGAAGGGGCCGCCCCGGCGCTGAGGATCTCTAATGGGCGGCGAAGTTTCACTCTTGCCGCCTCCGGGTATGAGATCATCATCAACAGTATATTGGGCGCTGCACAGAGATGAGAGACATTTTCCCTTTCAATTAAATGGAAAATCTTCTTCGGCAGACACTGTCTCAGGCAGACATGGGTTCCGCCCACGGCAGTGATCGCCCAGGGAAAACTCCAGCCGTTACAATGGAACATCGGCAGGGTCCAGAGATAGACGGAATCCGGCCTCAGTGATGATTCGATGATTTCGCCCAGAGTATGCATACAGGTAGAGCGGTGGCTGTACATAACCCCTTTTGGTTTGCCCGTGGTGCCCGAGGTATAGCTTATGGCGATCACAGCATTTTCATCGATATTGCTATCCAGCTCAGGGGCTGTCTTTACATTATCGGCAAGGAACATTTCATACTCGGGACCTTTCAACAAAGACGAATCGGTGTTTTCACAGATATTGACGAACAGCTCCACCTTGTGCAGTTGCTCCTCGATAACTTGTATACGGGGGGCACATTCGTAATCGACGAAAACTGCCTTTGCATCAGAATGATTAATAATATTGAGGTATTCCTGGCTTGAGAGCTGGGTGTTCACACATACCAGAACCGCTCCGATCATTGGAACGGCGTAGTGAGCCTCAAGCATTGGAGGGGTATTGGGACAAATGAAAACGACCTTATCACCGAAGCCGATCCCCTCTTTCAGCAGCCCATTAGCCAGCTGGTGCACTCGATCCTGAAATTCACTATAGGTATAGCTGTGATCTTCATATACCACAGCAACCTTATTCGGATAGACGCGGGCACTCCTGATGAGAAACGAAACCGGGCTGAGAATGTCCCTGTTCACCTCTTGACTAAACATCTCTACGCCCCTTGATTTATTGGAAACTATCAACAGAAAAGCAGGCAAAAAAAAGTGCCTCTCTTTTCCTTTATTACAGCAATAAGCTTGAACTGTACATTATTTGATCTGATACTCTCAGGCAATCGCTACAAAACCATATACAGCTGTCAATAACACACAAAATCCAGGCACCGGATTACCGGTGTACCTGGATTCAAATTTATTTTCAACTGGTAACAATCAATTGATCCGTTTTTTACCTTCCCACTCCTTGTCTCTCAGCTTAAACTTCTGAATTTTTCCTGTTGCGGTTTTGGGAAGCTCACCGAACTCGATATACTTAGGAGCCTTAAAGCGTGCCAAATGTTCCTTGGTATAATTGATAATATCCTCAGGGGATGGATTCGATCCCGCCTTGGGAACAATAAAAGCTTTGGGCACCTCACCCCATTTATCATCCGGTACCGGCACAACCGCAACCTCCTGTACATCTGGATGTCCGTATATAACGTTTTCTACCTCAACCGTGGAGATATTTTCACCACCGCTGATAATAATGTCTTTTTTCCTGTCCATTATCTGGACATAGCCATCCGGATGCATGACAGCAAGATCACCGCTGTGGAACCATCCGCCGGCAAAGGCCTCAGCAGTTGCTTCAGGGTCCTTATAGTAGCCGGTCATGACATTATTGCCGCGCATGACAATTTCCCCCATGGCCTGGCCATCCCTGGTCACCGGTTCCATTGTTGCAGGATTAACCACATCCATATAATGGGTGAGGACGAATGGGACTCCCTGCCTCGATTTGACGACAGCCTTTTCATCGTCGGACAACGTCTCCCATGTTGGCTGCCAGGCACAGACGCTATGCGGACCGTACACCTCGGTAAGCCCGTATGTATGGGTTATATTGGCCCCCATGGCTTCTACATTACGGATGATAGTAGGAGCAGGTGGAGCGCCTGCTGTCATGATGTTGAGAGTGCGCTTCATTTTCACTTCCGATGCTTTCGGCCAGGTACTCATCATGATCAGTACGGTTGGTGCAGCACAGAGGTGCGTAACATCTTCCTGATCAATCAGGCGAAAAATATCATCGGCGATTACTGCACGCAGACAGACATGGGTGGCACCAACCGAGGTGACTCCCCAGGTAAAACACCAGCCATTGCAATGGAACATCGGCAGGGTCCACAGATACGACGAAGAGGCGGTCAGGCCTGACTCAAGGACCTCGCCGATAGCGTTGAGGTATGCCCCACGATGGTTGTACATGACACCTTTGGGACGACCGGTTGTACCGCTTGTGTAGTTGATAGCAAGAAGTTGATCCTCTGAATCTATGACGAAGTCAGGTGCTTCCGGCGACCCCGTTTGCAAAAATTCCTCATACTCCATGCCTTCAAGCGTTTTGGTATCATCAACGTCACAGACAGTAACGAAGTTTTCCACTTTCGGCAGCTCACTGGCCTTTACCAGTGGGGCGAATTCACTGTCGACGACAACGAATTTTGCATCAGAGTGATCAACGATATAGGACACTTCACCACTGGCAAGACGGATGTTGACACTTACAAGTGCTGCGCCAATCATCGGCACTGCATAATGTGCTTCAAGCATCGGTGGAGTGTTAGGACAGATAAAGGCAACTTTATCTCCCTTGCCAATGCCTTTCTGCTTGAGTGCATTTGCAAGGCGATATATTCTTTCTGCGAACTCCTTATACGTATATCGCTTTTCTCCATAAACAACAGCTAATTTATCGGGATAAACAAAAGCAGTTCTGGTCAGAAACTTAACGGGGCTCAGGACATCGAAAGATACATTTGGCTCATTCATGAGGCTCCTCCTTGAACTTGAAAGTCGTGGAAAATTCTAGTGAGATTTTTCGTGTTGGTGCATATGATATCGGCACAGTCAAAATAATTTAAAAGCTGGCACGTGACCCGTAATCTTACTTGGGCCACGGACCGGCTTTATGAGTGGTTATTTTTTTATTAATGTGCCAAAGGTAGGAAGAACCACGCGGCCGAAGACATGGTTGTTGACGATTGCAGCGACGAGGTAAATTGCTATCCAGCCACAGGCAAAGAGCAGATAGCCGACGACCGGTTTTAAAGCCGCGCCGATAAGGCCCATATCTAATCCAACGATAATCCAAAGAGCTATGTCAAGCATCAGAACAATTAAAAAGAGTGGGGTCGGACTCTTCAGATAAGATGGAGTAACTGCAGTAAGAAAGCCGGCTCCGGCCATCCAGCAAAAACCCTCAACCATTGGCTGGGGTTTAACGTCACCAAGAATACCGGCCAACATCAGATATTTGAAAAATACCGACAGGGCAGCGCCAAACATGAAAAAAGCACTGAAAAAGAGGAAGACATTGCCTCCCGTCATATTGTGATCTTTTAGTTCCATGACCGCAACGGTATACTGCACAATCCCTCCACCTACAAGCCAGGCAGCGAGCAGTGGAAGACCGCCAAGACCTACTTGACCGGTGAATACTGCTCCAAAACCAAAACAAGCAACTGCCAGGGCACCAAGGCCTGCGGGTCCGGGTGATACAAAACTGTGATCCTGTGACATCGCACTACTCCTAAAAAGGGTTATGTGAGTTGCAGGCAAGTATCACCGGGTTTATCGGCTCCCCTATGCCTGCTCTAAAGAGCAAATAAAATACTTTTTCACGAAACAAGACCTTCATTGCAGTAATAACTGTAACATGTATGATTGACACATTATTTGATTTGGTAATCCCAAGCAATCGGCAGATAACCTATTTCTATCTGGAAAAAAAACTGAGAGGGACTAGGTTCATAACCTAGGTCAAAGCTGGAAAAATACTTTCATTACCGTAATATCGACGTCAGCACCATCAAAGAGCTGGCGCAGCGTTGGGCTCCCAACCTGGCATATTTCAGTAAAGAGTGCCGGCATCGGGCCTACAACGATATCAAGGAATCAATCGATGAGCTAAAATATTACGGCGACTGCTTCATTAAGAAAAAATAAACGGGCGGGAACTGTATACAAGGAGTACCTGTAACGGCTCGCAATCAAGAACGTCCGGACCCACTATAACGTTTAATCTTGTCCCTCATTATTTGACAATAAGAACAGGTCGAACCCACATTAACTATGAGAATAAACCACAGCCGCTTAGACTAAGGACATTGTCCTGGTTATTGCTTTTGGGTGTGCGGATAATGTGTCGAAAGCGCAAAAATAATCTGGAAGAACTATCCGAAATCGGCAAGTTCTGCAATACAGGAGAAAAACAATGCGACATTACAGCAAGCTGACCACGATTCCGTTCATTAGAACAGCACTTTTTCTGTTCCTTTTGCTCCAAATTTCCCAGGCCCTTGCCTCAGATAATGACACCATCAGGCAACATATTAAAAAAATAGCAACCGAAAATGCGATTTTAAGCAACAGCCAGGTTACCATATATGTTGAGGATGGCTTTGTCCTACTCACCGGTACAGTACAACTCTACTTACAAAAAATGGATTTTGAGCAGATTGCCTGGAAAACCAAGGGGGTGACCGAGGTGGAAAATGAAATTGAGGTCAAATCTGAGTTCCCTCTCAGTGATACAGCCATTGAGAGAAAAGTAAGAATGATCCTGATGGATTGCGAATGCTTCCACGGAGGCAAATATATTATCACTGTTAGCAAAGGAGTTGTATCTGTAACAGGTGTCTTTTTCCATCCTCGCGATGTGCAGATTCTCAAGCGGCAAATTGCAGAAATTGAGGGGATTGTTGGCATAAATATTCACGCCACACCCCTGATTACCGAGACACCGGAATCTCGACCATAATAATTACTCTGACAGTTCTATTTGACTTCACATCTGCATTTTCCTAAAATAAGGTGTAATCACACGTGATTCATCCATATAACTTTTCTGAACATTTCAAGAGTTCGTGTATGGTTCGGCAGGAACGAATTATAGTCATTGAAGAGTCAGAAGAGTTAACCGTGATCACCACGACAGGGTTCCATATTGCCCGCCGTATGGGAGAGGCTGTTTCTAGGGCCTACAAAGGGAGCATGTCCTTCACCTGTGGTGATGGGGAAAAAACGATCCGAGTCCTCTGGAAACGATAGGTATTTCATGACCACTATTCGAAAAGTCGATCTGGATGTCCTTAAACCTCACATACCCAATGGGGTAGATTTTGCCACGGCACTGGGAAAGCTGTCACCTGATTATCAGGTACGGCTTAGCGTGGTCGAAGTGGATGAGAAGACCGAAACCGTTATCGTGGTTCTTGAGGGGAAAAACATAGACTTTGATCAGGTGATCGAGCTCATTAAAAAAATGGGGGCATCGGTCCACAGCATCGATGAAGTAGAAGTCTATGGCTCGGAAATGGAATAGAGCACAAGACCCCTTTGACAAGCACGGTCACTTGGGGACACCGTTTTTTCCGGAACGTTCCCTTCATGGACTGAGCAGCCTATGATCCCAGAGAAGGGAAAACAGCTCTTTTCCCTTCTCTATCGGGGGAGAAGAATTGCCAGACGCTACCTGGTCACCAATGGTTTTGACGGAGCGTTGGCTATGCTCGGGCTGATGACCGGGTTTTATGTCAGCGGAACCAAAGAGTTGGGGGTGGCAATCGATGCCTGCCTTGGTGCGGCAATAGCACTACTTATCAGCGGCTTCTCCAGTGCATATTTAAGTGAGACAGCTGAGCGCAAGCATGAGTTACGTGAACTTGAGCAGGCCCTGCTTGTCGATCTGGAAGAGAGTAACTACGGTGAGGCCAGCCACTATCTTCCGTTTCTCATTGCTTCAGTCAACGGCCTTTCTCCCCTCTTTTTTTCCTTCTTGATTATCTCCCCCTTATTCCTATTCTATCACGGGATTGAATGGCCCTGCTCTCCCTTTCTTGTGGCCATTTTTATAGCTCTTTTCTGTATATTTCTGCTTGGGGTCTATTTGGGAAAAATAAGTAGGCAGTTCTGGTTATGGGCTGGACTTCGTACTGTACTCATCGCTATGATTTTGGTGGTGATCATCCTCTTGTTTGATATCTGATAATGAATCTACAGGTGTCTGAACGGCGTCACCATGGGGTTACAGAACAGTAGTCAATTAATGAACTGAACAGGAGATGCACGGATCATAGGCCCGGACAAGCATCTCGGCCTGCAGACGGATCTCGTGGTCGGCTCTGCCCTGATCAGCCACCTGCCCTATGTGTTACCCGCTGGCGGGTTTGATCCCTTGTGTCCGCAAATGCAGGTTTACAGCGATAACAGGTTTCTCCTGATTTTCGGTTATCTTAATGTTAAGAACATGATCAATGTTCCCGGCTAATGCTAATGTTATGTCCCCCCTGCGAACTTATGCTGGGGTGTGAAATACTTCTCTTTTAACAATTGGTTCGACGGTTTAACACCTACTCCTGTGAGAGCCGACTCTGGAGGAACTATGTTCTTTTTCGTCCAACATCGTGGCGCACTATCCTCCTCTTTATATTGAGTCAAGCAGTATCCAAATAAGAAAAGACTAGTGGCCATCTTAACGATTTAAGAAAAAATGCAATTTAAGACTATTCCTGAATCTTCTCAGATTGAAGAGCGAAGTCGATGAACACCGACCAGGAAAATCAATTCCGGAGATGAACAGTAGTAATGTAAACCGGCAGTAGGCAAGCAACCGGTTAAGATTAGTACACCTCAAATCTTTCCTTAATTCTCCCCGTACCAAACTGTTCCCTTGACCCAAAGTAATCTCATCACATATAATCAAATAAGAATGATATTTAAATAAGACAAAGCCAAACCTGTTGTGAGACAGGGACGGAAAGTTACGGGTCATTTATGATAGCCGGGCTGCCTTTAGAAAGGTAGTCCGGCTATTTTTTTTGGGCAGAATAAAAGGGTAAGAGAATGTACAGGGGAGGCAAAATCATGAGTCGTTATATTATGCTGTTACTGGCCGGATTTGTATCTGTTTTTACCTTAAACTTCTGTGCCACACCTGAGACTCAGGAGGCTAATGCAGTTATCTCGGGTAATGTTGTTTTGGAAGATTTGGGCAATGGTGTATGTTATCAGGTCCATGCTGGATTGATGTGGCAGATTAAAAAAGCGGTGTGATTTTCAACCCAAGAGGAGGCTGATGAGTATGTGAAAAAACTTCAACTCGCTGGATTTGATGATTAGCGTTTGCCTACTCGTGATGAGTGCCTCTTTTGGTCAGAGTTACTTTTGATGAAAAAGGGAGATTGCCCTATCAAAAAAAGCACAAAAGGATACTGGGTCAGCAACGGTAAAAAGGGTAAATCAGGGTTTTGGGATGACTACCTATCTTGAGTATTCTTTTTTGTAAAGGGTGGTTCATATCTTTTTGCTGGGTGTGAAACACAATTATCAACAAAATCGAAGAGAGGTAAGTACCCAACAAGGAGGATATCATGAAAGACCTATTGAAAAACATTGCATACACAGGAATTGGAGCTGCATTCCTCACTAAGGAGAAAATTGAAGCACTAAAAGATGAGTTAGTGGAACAGGGCAAAATCAAGGAGGACGAAGGCAAAGAATTTGTTAATGAACTGGTTAAAAAAACTGTCTCGATTAAGGATTCATTAGATCTCAAAATCAGTCAGATAGTCGAAGAAAAAATCAAACAGCTAGACATTGTTACCAATGACGATTTTGCAGATTTGCGTCGGCAGGTTGAAGAATTGCAGATAGCATTGAATATAAATCCAGAAGTATAATAAGGGAATAACAGAATTTTTTCTCTTCACAGGTAAAGGAAGAATGAATCATTCTAAAAAACCTGCTACTGGCCTCGCGTTAGGAAGTGGCTCATCGCGTGGCTGGGCTCATATTGGGATTATCCAGGCTTTATCTGAAATAGGGATAGAGCCTGACATCGTTTGTAGCTGCTCAATTGGTTCAGTTGTCGGAGCATCGTATCTTGCTGGAAATCTGGATCCATTAGAGCAGTGGGTCTGCTCTTTGACTCAGACAGAATTGGTAAAATTCTTTGATACTGGCCATGCCAAAGAGTATGTAATAATTTCTTAAATCGGCTCACAATTTGCTCCTGAAATTATGTTGTGGGGACAATACATCACGGAGCTTATTTTTAGTTATGTATGTTTGTTGGGCGATTTGAAGCAGTGTGGTGCGATCAGTTGGTTCAGCAGGGTTAGCAGAAAATGTTGCTCTTATATCCGGTAAAACAGTCGCCGGAGGTGATAATGGATGGAAGTTGGCTCTAAATCATCACCTTTCTTCCTCTCCGTTGACTGTCTCAAAAGCGATTACTTATCACCCATTGCGGTAAAAGATCGCTTGGAACAATATTTGCTGTTCAGGTTTTTGAAAAGATTGATAACAACGCTTACGCGCACTACTGGACTTGGCGATAGAGGTAAGTTTTGGGGCGAAGCATATTCCTGGTAGCCACCACCTTAACGACTAGAAACCAATGGCCTGGAAAACAGTAAAAAAGATAAAGGATATACAGCGTATTCAGCCGAACCTCCCGGACTATGATCTCACCTGTTCCACGTTTTCTTGGGAAAATATTCGCCGGGAGTTGGATGGCTTGCCGGATGGCAGAGGTTTAAATATTGCCCATGAGGCGGTCGATCGCCATGCAAACGGACCACTTCGGGAGCATTTGGCCATCCGGTGGCTGGGAGGCAGCGGCACCGTCCTGGATTATACATACCGGGATTTGCAAGAACAGAGCAATCGTTTCGCCAATGTGCTGCAGCAGCTCGGGGTAAAGAAAGGCGAGCGGATGTCCGCGCTCACGGGCCGCATACCACAGCTGTATATTGCAGTTCTCGGCACCTTGAAAACCTTGGGGGTGTTCTGCCCCCTGTTCGCCGCTTTTGGTCCGGAGCCGATCTACCAGCGGTTGCAAATGGGGGATGTAAAGGTCCTGATAACCACCGAGAACCTATACCAAAACAAGGTGATGGGGTTAAGAGACCGTCTGCCGAAATTGCAGCACATCCTGCTCGTTGACCGGGAGGAGGACGCAGGGGAAGGTCTCTGGTCATTGCCGAAGAGGATGGCTGAAGCTTCCGGTTCCTTTACGATTCCCGCGACAGACCCCGAAGACATGGCGGTCCTACATTTCACCAGCGGCACCACCGGCATGCCGAAAGGCGCGATTCATGTGCACAATGCAGTACTCATCCACTATATGACAGGAAAGTATGTGATGGACTTTCACCCCGGGGATATCTTCTGGTGTACGGCTGATCCCGGGTGGGTAACGGGGATGTCATACGGCATCATCGCACCCCTGCTTCATGGAATTACCAACATCGTGGACGAGGAGGATTTCGATGCCGAGCGCTGGTACGGGATTCTGGATAAGCAAAAAGTGAGCGTCTGGTACACGGCCCCCACCGCAATCCGACGATTGATGCGCATGGGCGTCGAACCATGTAAACAGCATGATCTGGCTCATCTCCGCCTGATCCACAGCGTCGGCGAGCCCCTTAATCCTGAAGCTGTCATGTGGGGCCAGGAGGTTCTCGGCCTCCCCATCCATGACAACTGGTGGCAGACCGAAACCGGAGGGATCATGATCACAAACTTTCCTTCCATGGACATACGTCCGGGGTCCATGGGGCGGCCCCTGCCCGGCATCAAGGCGGAGATCGTCTCCCGAGTTGCCAAAAACATGGTCGAGGTGGTGCCGGAACATGATAGAGTGGGGGAACTGGCCCTCAAGCCGGGTTGGCCCTCGATGTTCAGAGGATACCTGCATGATGATGAACGCTTTCGCAACTGCTTTGCAGACGGGTGGTATCTCACCGGCGATCTGGCAAAGCGCGATAAGGATGGGTATTACTGGTTCGTCGGTCGTGCTGATGACATAATAAAGACCTCCGGGCACATGGTCGGCCCCTTCGAGGTGGAAAGCGCCCTGATGGAACACCCTGCGGTGGCCGAGGTGGGGGTGATCGGCAAACCCCACCCCATGATCGGAGAGATCGTCATGGCCTTTATATCCTTGAATGCCAACTTCAAACCGAACGAGGAACTTCGCATGGAACTCATCGGCTTTGGGCGAAAGAGACTTGGTTCGGTTGTAGCCCCCAGGGAGATTAAGTTCCAGGACAACCTGCCCAAGAATAAAGCCGGCAAAATCATGCGGCGACTGCTCAAGGCCCGTGAAGTTGGTATGCCTGAAGGGGATATTTCGACCCTGGAGACGGAAAGCGGCGAAGAGTAATAGTTTTAAGTTGTTAGTTTCTATAAAAATAGGACTTAGTTTGGAGTACATACAAAAAACTTCCATGGTGGGTGTGCCGACAAATAAGTTGGCATTTTTCAATGTAGCCTTAAGACACTACAGAGAGACGCTACTATGACGATTAGAAACCTCAATTATATATTTGCTCCTTCTTCGGTGGCCCTGATCGGAGCCAGTCAGACACCTGGAACTGTTGGGAGTGTGCTGGCCAGTAATTTGTTCAGCGCCGGATTTAAGGGGAAGATCTTTCCGGTGAACCCAAAATACAAAACCATTGAAGGTGTAGCAACCTATCCAGATATTGCCAGTCTTCCTCAAGCACCGGATTTGGCAGTGATTGCAACTCCACCGGACACTGTACCGGAGCTGGTTGCCGAACTTGGCAAACGGGGTACCAAGGCAGCGGTGGTCATCACCGCCGGGTTTACGGAAAACACCGACCCCCATGGCCGAAAACTGAACAGCGCCATGCTGGAAGCGGCCCGACCACATCTGCTTCGCATTGTCGGGCCCAACTGCCTGGGGGTCATGTTCCCCGGAGTCGGCCTCAATGCCAGTTTTGGCCATATCCATCCCTTACCCGGTAATCTTGCCTTTGTGGCCCAATCTGGAGCCGTCCTAACGGTGGTATTGGACTGGGCCACCTCACGAAAAATCGGGCTTTCCCATTGTGTTTCCCTGGGAAACATGGCTGATGTTGATTTCGGAGATATGCTGGATTACCTGGCTAATGATTTCTCAACCCGGGCAATCTTGCTCTATATTGAAGCGATTACTGGAGCCCGGAAGTTCATGTCCGCCGCCCGGGCAGCTGCCCGCATTAAACCGGTAATTGTGGTCAAGGCCGGCCGGCATGCAGAAAGTGCCCTAGCAGCGACTTCCCATACCGGGGCCCTGGCCGGTTCCGATGCAGTATATGACGCTGCCTTTAGACGGGCAGGAATGCTGCGGGTCAATGATATGCAGGCCTTGTTTGATGCA
>WTAT01000039.1 GCA_013139415.1 Desulforhopalus sp. | reverse complement strand
TAAAATCCTTTCTAGCATAGTATTTACGTAAAATCCTATGCTACTTTGATGTCGTTTGTTTAATCGTACCCAACAGAGTAGGAGGGAATCCTTCAGCATATGCTTCATATCCCGAAAAAAGTTTCTCAAATAAGGCAGTTCGGTCGATTTTCTCCAGAGGGGAGCAAGCCACTGATGGCGATGGTCGAGGTCACCAACCGCTGTAATATGGCCTGTCCGATCTGTTATTCCGATGCTCGTCATTCGGCAGTGGATGTTTCCCTGGAGAGTATTCATTCGTGCCTGCTCCGTTTACTGGACGTCACAGGAACTCCCATACCCATCCAGATCAGCGGTGGAGAACCGAGCCTTCGAGATGATCTGCCGCAGATCATTACAATGGCCAGACGGCTTGGGTATCGCAATATTGAACTGATAACCAATGGCATTCGAATCGGCAACGAACCAAATTTCCTGATAGATCTGAAAAAACATGGACTGACTGCGGTCTATCTGCAGTTTGACGGTTTGAAAAGTGGTACGACCCTGCAGATAAGGGAGACCATTAAAAACCGGTGGCTGGTCAGTAAACAAAGGGATTCATCATTTCATACAAGCTGATGTTTGATTGGCCCAGAAACGGAAGACAACTCTTGTATGCTCTCCAGATTCTCATGTGGCCAGTACCCGAATAACAAGTGTTCGCTTAATTCTGTTTCACTCCAATCTTTTTTCATGCAACTTACCCCGAATGGTTTATTGTGGAGCCTAGGGTAAGAATATTCTGAACATTGAAAACGTGCAAAAAAATGTAATGATTATAAAATGTTCGATGTCGGGTGGCATCGCATGACAGCTATGGTATCACTGCCTCAATAATAAAAAGGATACGTATGAATAAACCAAAAAAAAGAAATGCCTCTTCTTATTGCAACTATAATGATTCATTTATATCGTATGACCAGAATCGCCAACCCAACGGCTTGCAGGAAATTTTAAACATATTCGAACAAACCCCGATACCTGTTGAAGAACAAACAGTTCTGGAAGGTGGATTTGGTACAGGGGCATACATAGATCACATCAGGCACCATATGAAAGAAATCTATGGGGTGGAGGGTTCCGAACAAGGATATGAGGAAACCAAACAAAAAACTGGAGATGCCGGAAATGTTCATTTGCAGATAGGGAACATTCTTGATCTTTCCTTTTCTGATGATTTCTTCGATGGTTATATGGTTAACCAAGTTCTGCACCATCTTGATATAGAACCGTCTTATCCAAACCTGATGCTTTTTTTACAAGAGAGCAGAAGAGTTATTAAACCAGGCGGTGTCCTGACTATCAACACGAGTTCGCAGGAACAGTTAAATCCGCATTCCGGTGCATATTGGAATTATAAATATATCGAAAAAGCAGCTCTTGCAATTCAGGCAAGATATATTCCTGTCACGGAGCTTGTATCCAGGCTTGAAGAATTAGAATTTACAGATATTAAAACAACCATTCCATCAGGAAAACTGTTTCAAGAACAATATTATCGTGATCCCAGCTTGGTCTTGGAATTTGACTTTCAAAAGGCCGATTCAATCTACTGCTTTTACTCAGAAAAACAAATCAGTGAAGCAAATACCCTGATTCGTTCAGGTATAAATGACGGATCAGTATATAAACAGATGGAATATGCTGCAACGCGTGCTGAAAAAATCGGGGAAGCTACAATTATTTCAGCCCGAAAACCACTGTAACTAATATTGATGGCGTCGCAAAAAGTCCGATCTGCTTCGTTGTAGGTTTTTGGCAGACCCCCGACATACTACATGTATGGTCGTGGACCTGCCAAAAACACTACGCCTCGGATATCAAACTTTTTCTCTAGCCATCCTAGAGCTTCGTACAGACTTTTTACGAGTTTATCAATATTGATGGGAAAAGGGCATTATGAGAATATTAACAACGACCATTGGTGCCTGGCCCAAACCGGCTGATGTGCCAATTCCGGACTGGTTTCAACAAGAGAGTACCACGGCTGCCAACCCCACAGAAGCACTGGATGCATATGAACGATGTCGGGATGATGGTGTGTCAGAACTGCTCGACAGGGTCACCCAGGAGGTTGTGAAGGAACAAATAGGTGTTGGAATTGATATCCCCACGGACGGAGAAGTGCGCCGTGAAAATTATATTCACTATCATTGCCGCCATATGGAAGGAGTCAATTTTGATCGATTGACGAAAAAAACCATGCGGGCGGGTGCCTGGACAGTATCTGTTCCTACAATAACTCATCCGATCGGACCCGGAAAACCTTTCTTGGTTCGAGATTGGCAAGTCGCACAGTCTGTTACCGACCGTCCCGTGAAAATAACATTACCCGGTCCTATGACGCTCATGGATTCTGTTGCAGACGAGTTCTATGGGAGTGAACGTAAATTGGCTTGTGCATTGGCCAAAGCATTGAATTCAGAGATCATAAGGCTGGCAAAGGCTGGTTGTCGATGGATACAAGTTGATGAGCCTGTGTTTGCCAGATATGCGGAATCTGCACTTGCTTTTGGTATTGAAAATCTGGAGCGTTGTTTTCATGGGGTAACCAAGGAAGTCACCAGAACCACTCATATCTGTTGTGGCTATCCAGATAAAGTGGATAGCACCGATTATATCAAAGCTCCCCCCAGTGCTTATTGCCTTCTGGCACCTGCCTTAGATGAGGCCGCTGTTGATGCTGTTTCTATTGAGGATGCCCATCGACCTAATGATCTGTCTCTTCTTGAGTTATTTCGGAATACGACTGTGATCCTTGGCGTTCTCGGAATTGCTCAGACCCGGATTGAAACCATTGAAGAGATTGAATCCCGTTTGCGAGGAGCTCTGAATCATATCGAAAAAGATCGCCTCATCGCGGCCCCTGATTGTGGCTTAGGAATGTTAAGCCATGAAACGGTTTTGGCCAAATTGAGCCATTTAACACAGGCGGTAGAAAGGATAGGATGATCTTTGAAAGGGGTCATGAAAGGAAAGGGGTCAGGAAAGGGGTCAAGTCTGCCCTTGACTCTTGTTCGTCAGGTTGAGTCAAAGGCAGACTTGACCCCTTTCTCTTTCCTTTCTTACCAATATTCATGATTTTATTTGCCGCTTCGCCCCACTTAAGCGTAGCAGTATCTAAAAAGACACCAAGGCCAGTGACAATAAATATTTT
>WTAT01000499.1 GCA_013139415.1 Desulforhopalus sp. | reverse complement strand
ACCGTCAACCGTTATCAACTAATAAAACAAAAAGGCCGTTCCTTGTGAGGAACGGCCTTTTTGGGGGACTCTTACTATCAATATGCCTAGCAACACTGTCACTTTGCCTGAAAGTGCAGTACGATATTATGCTATGCTTTCTTGCAATATACTCATTCAGACACTGTAACTTTTTGGTATGTTTTTGTTGTGAAACGCATATTAACAGTTACCGTATCGATGACTCATGAATAAACAGGATTAATTGACAGTCTCAGATAATTTGCTACCAGCTTTGAACTTCACAACTTTCTTTTCTGGAATCTCAATGGTTTTCCCTGTCTGTGGGTTTCTTCCCTGACGGGCTTCACGCTTGGAAACTGAGAATGTGCCAAAGCCGACGAGGGTTACCTTGTCACCCTTTTTCAGACTTTCAGCAACCGCTGCGAGGGTGCCGTTCAATGCTTTTTCAGCAGCTGCTTTACTGATATCTGCTGCACCTGCGATGCTCTCAATTAGTTCCTTCTTGTTCATGAATTCCTCCCTGCTTAATCTTTCTTTGCAAGCCTAACGAAGACGACGTCAGCTGCCTTCTTTCCCTAAAAATATTATTTTCCCTTAACTCTTCTTGATTGTCAAAAAAATCACTTTTATATCTTTTTGACAACAAACAAGAATTGGCACAATCAGAATTGGCGCAACCCTTTGTATTCAGGGTAATACGCTCATAACAAGGCACCATAATTGAATCGGAAATCAGAATCAAGCAATAAATCGCACTTCTTTGAATAAGTTTCAACTTACGACAAAGCCCTTACCTGCCTTTTAAACTGGGCACTACCGAGCCAAGTCTCAAGGCCAGATAATAAAGTTTTATCCAGATTCTGATTGGAGGTTCCATGAAATTATCCGGACCTCTCACGTATACTTTTATTAGTGCCTTACCCCAGATTTTCTGTCATTCAGTTCAATACCCCCTCGAGGGGGTGCTCTTTTTGAATCCCGATTAACTTCACGTTTATCAGGGTTAGAATCTTTAGGCTCGACCATCCGGCAGCAGTTCTGCAGGTTTATTAATTAGAAATCGACCTTCCGATATGTTCTTTTGGAGAATTTCGGCAATAGCCCGCGCTTTAACCACACTGGACAAGGGGGCTGTTTGAACTTTTTTACCATTTACCTCAATTTCTCCAGATTTTAACTGTGCATAGCTAACTTCCCCATAACTTCTGGCAATGCCATTCGTGTAATCGTGACCATAATCTACAACCTGGGTAAAAATATCTTCATCAGAAACACCCGTATGCGCCGCCATTTCACTATTCAGAATTGGAATTGGAATACCGAGCCCAACAGCGAGAGAACTACCGTAACCTAGAATAGAAACTCCTCGCAGCCAGGCAGGAGTCATCTGTTTTAGATCACCCTGCACCATGATTGTCCCAGCTGGTTTGACGGGGACGCCGTTGCTGTGTCGGGGTGCGTGAGGGTTATGTTGGGTTCCACGCCAGGTGACGTATCCATAGCCACCGCCTAGAAAAATCCGTGTACCAACCCCGATTGTTTTATAAAATGGATCATTTAAGAGTGGGCTTAATTCACCAGCGCTGCAAAAATTAGCATTCTGACAATTGGGCTTTAACATACCCATATAGGTATATACAGCCTTATCTGACAAATTGACTGCGCAGTTATAGTTTTGATATCCATTACGAGGATTGCAGAGCAGTGCAGATGGCAGATCATCCAGTCCAATTTCTTTTTTCATTTTTTTCGCAGCATAACAGTCTGTCCCGTACGCTTTAGCTTCCAACAGCAGTTTTTTACCGCGAAGAAGATCTTCAATAGCATGACCACCTCCGTAGCGAAACTCACCAGGGTAAATTTTATTTAGCGGATCATCTTCTGCTGGTTCAGTAGCGCCGAGATACGCATCGACAGCTGCCAGGCCAGCGTACGCAGGAACTTTGTTAATCCAAACCTTAGAGGCTTTAATCGTTGGTGTCATTTGGCCAAAATTAAGAAACAAACCTGAAGAACACATAGGGGCAAAAGTGCCTGTGGTCACAACATCAACTTTCCGCGCCGCCCCTTCCGGGCCATTTTCTTTTACGATATCAACCATTTCCTCGGCAGTCACAACAACAGCTTCCCCAGCTTTTATGCGGGCATTTATTTCATCGTACGTTTTCTGTATTTTCTTTTCGCTCATCTCTGTCCTGCTGTTTTTATGTTAAATATAAATGTGATATCAAGATATTGAATAATCTTGTCCATCTGGTTGTCCTGGCTCAAAAACATCACTATAGCTCTCTTTTGCGCCTTGACATAGCAATTTCTTTGACCTAATTTATTTGCGCTGAGTCTCTTTGGTCAGTATTGGATACGTTCACATTGCAAACAGTAAGGAGCAGCATGGAAATTGAGCAAAAAAAATTAATAGTATCTGTTCGTGACACTATTGATTCAATAGATAACGAAGTACTCACGCTTCTCAAAAAAAGACTTGCTTGTGCAAAAGAGATCGGCCGTCTTAAAGATGGAGAAAAACGTGCAAAATGGGATCCTCTTCGAGAGCGACAAATTTACGACAGACTTTTAAAAGACAATAATGACGTCTTCCCTCCAGACGCCCTTAAATCAATTTTCCATGAAATAATTACCACATGCAGGCTATCTCAGAAAAAAGCCGAGGTTGCTTTTCTAGGTCCCGAGGCTACTTTCAGCCACCTCGCTGGGGTGAAATACTTCGGCCACTCCGCAGCTTATAAGGCAATGGAAACCATTGACGATGTCTTTGCTGAGGTTGAAAAAGGCAGAACCAGATATGGAATTGTCCCAGTAGAAAACTCAATTGAGGGTGCAGTATTTTCAACGCTCGATTGTTTTATGAAATACAAAGTTCAGATCTGTGGCGAATTACAACTTGAGATAAGCCATAATCTGGTCTGCCGCTCAGGCAACATGGACGACATTCAGACTGTTGCCTCTCATTCGCATCCTCTTGCTCAATGCAGGGAGTGGTTAAGAAAACATCTTCCAACAACGCCCACCCTGCCGGTCTTTTCAACTGGTGTTGCCGCTCAGATGGCCGCAAATAACCCGAATATCGGTGCAATTGCATCTTCTCTCGCCATAAAAACGTACGAACTGCAGGTTGTTGTCCAGGGAATTGAGGACTACAGAGGTAACACCACAAGATTTTTAGTGATTGGCAAAAAGTCTCCATCAAGGAGTGGACAGGACAGGACATCATTACTGTTAGGGTTAATGGATCGGCCAGGAGCCCTCAATGACATCCTCACTGCACTCTCCGAAGAAGATATCAATCTCGCCAAGATCGAATCCAGGCCAATAAAAGGTAAGCAGTGGAAATATCTTTTCTTCCTGGATATGCTTGGTCATGTGGAGGATGATAAGATACGTCGTGGCTGTGAAATTCTCAAATCGATGTGCTCCTACTTTGAGTGGCTAGGCTCCTATCCTCAAGGTGATCCATCATCCACCAATTCTTGACATTCTTCCACCACAAGAAGGTCGTTGTTCTGCCGTGAGGTCATCTTGTAAAGTGTGACCTTGCGGTTTATCCAGGATCGTCTGTCTTATACATCGACTAATTTCCTGATCGGACGCTCCTCCTCGAAGCAACGATTTCAGATCCGTTTCTTTGTCATTGAGCAGACAGGACCGAAGCTTTCCTTCAGAAGTGAGTCTGAGCCTGTTGCACTGATCACAAAAATGGTGGCTAAGTGGGCTTATAAATCCAACCGCTCCCTTTCTTTTGTCGGGGGACTCCAGGTCAAACATTCGAGCTGGTCCCTCTCCGTGCTTTTTCTGGAAAGGGGTTAAAATCCCCAGTTCTGAAATCATCCTCTGTATCTCCTCTGCCCTAATGAACTGTTCCTTCTTCCAGCTGTTTTGTTCACCAATAGGCATAAATTCGATAAATCTCACCTTGAAGGGTTGTTCAAGAGCCAATCGGCCAAAATCGTGGAATTCATCATCATTGACACCTTTCATGGCGACAACGTTTAGTTTTATTTTAAAGCCCAGCTGTTTAGCTACCTGAAGACCTTCCCAGACATCGGCAAAATGATCATATCCGGTAATTTTTTTAAATTTTTCAGGCTGCAATGTATCTAATGAAACATTTATATATCGTATGCCACCGGCATAAAGTTTTTCTGCATATTCAGCCAGCAACACGCCATTAGTGGTTAATCGCACCTGTTCCAAACCTTCCACCAAAGACAGTTGGTGGATGAAATCAAGTATTCCTCTTCTTACCAGAGGTTCTCCACCGGTCAGACGTAATTTATTCATACCCATTGCTACGGCAAGTCGAACCACTCGCAATAATTCTTCGTAACTGAGCAGGTCGGAATGGGCCAGGAATTTGCCCGTCTTTACATTTGTTCTATTGTGAGCAGCCTCGGGCGGCATACAATACGAGCAACGAAGGTTGCAACGATCAGTCAACGACAATCTCAGATAGGAAATAGTCCTTGAAAACTGATCGACAAGAGGAGAATTTGTTTGTATTTTATTTGTCACGGTATACTGTCTACTTATGATTATTCTTTGGAGAAGCCATTATCTGTCAATCACTTCCTCTTAACTGACCGTTTCTTACTCTGAACAACAGTATTAACACAATCAAAAAACACAGTTAAAATTACAGTCAACCTTTTAAGAATACCCCTGCATGCTAATTTTAGGTATAGAGAGTTCCTGCGATGATACTGCCGCCGCGGTTCTCAAAGAGAATGTAATCCTTTCCAATGTGCTTACCAGCCAGGATTCTATCCATACAAAATTTGGAGGAGTCGTACCTGAACTCGCTTCCAGAAAACATCTTCAAGCAATCCACCCTGTCGTAGAAACAGCACTTGAAAAGGCAGGGGTCCAGCTCTCAGATATAAATCTTATCGCCGCAACTCGTGGGCCAGGTCTGATAGGCTCACTTCTCGTCGGATATTCATACTCTAAAGCACTTTCCTATGTTAGCAATATCCCGCTTATTGGAGTTGATCACATGGCGGGCCATATTTTATCAATTTTTCTTGGTCGGACAAAGCCATCTTTTCCATACATCGCTCTCATTGTCTCTGGAGGTACCTCTTCAATTTACCTTGCCACAAGCTATAACGATTTTCAACTTTTGGGAAGAACCCGTGATGACGCTGCGGGAGAAGCATTTGACAAGGTTGCAAAACTTCTCGGGCTTTCATACCCTGGTGGCCCACAGGTTGCTGGTAATGCAGAAAATGGCGATCCACGCTATGTCAAATTCCCAAGAGCATGGCTCAGCGAAGATTCCCTTGACTTCAGTTTCAGCGGAGTTAAAACAGCAGTACTGAATCATGTTAACCAACAACGCCTCAAGAATTCTGAATTGCGTATCAATGACATCTGTGCATCCTTCCAGGAAGCCATTGTAGACGTACTTGTTGAGAAGACCATCACAGCCGCTAAACAAAACAATATCGGCACAGTAGTAATCGGTGGTGGAGTATCGGCAAACGCACGGCTTCGTGAGGTCTTTAAAAAGCGATGCGATGCGGAAGAGCTCTCCTTCTATGCACCCAAACCAATATATTCTACAGATAACGCAGCGATGATCGCACTTGCCGGCTTCCATGCATTTAACCACTCAGGCCCAATTTCGCTTGATGAAGATGTATATTCCCGGTCCCAACTTGGCTAAGAATCTCGTTCCATGAACCTTTGGCGTTCCATTAAATACTACTTCTTCAAGTTCAAGCGATTACAAGGGAGCCCACATGCTCTTGCCGGTGGAACCGCAATTGGCGTTTTGGTGGGCCTTACCCCTACAATTCCATTTCACACCGTGCTGATCGTCTTAGGCACACTGCTGACAAGAACCTCGACTCTTGCCGCCATTTTTGTAAGCGTGTTAGTCTGTAATCCATTAACCTATTTTCCAATCTATTATCTGTCAGCAGTTATCGGTAACCGCCTTACCCCCTATGAACTTAATTTGGAAATTGTTCGGAGTTCGCTGGAACAGGTAATTGCCGGAGATGGTATCCAAAATTCGTTGACAATCCTTGTTGAGTCAGGATATGAAGTCCTGGTGGTAATGAGTGTCGGGGGGTTTTTCCTGGCTCTGCCTTTTGCGGTAGTGAGCTATTATCTTGCCCTGATATTTTTCCTGCAAATCCAGAAAAAACGAATAAAAAAGCATGTGCTCAACTGAATGGGTTTACAAAATAAGATTCATGGAAATTAAATAATATGACAAAATACGGACGACAAACTCACGAAACGCTGAAGAATAATCGGCTGGCACCCAAGAAACGATTCGGGCAGAACTTTCTCGTTCACAAACCGACGGCAGAAGCTATTGTTCGTGCCGGGAAAGTGTCCAGCACGGATATTATACTTGAAGTCGGTGTAGGACTCGGTGCCTTGACTCACCCCTTAGCATCCATGGCACAACACGTTTTCGGGTATGAGATAGATAGCGGGATTATCCGTTTTCATGAAGAGGAAAGAGATTTAGCGGACAACGTCACTTTGATTCATCAGGATATTCTAACCGCTGATTTTCATGAAATTGCCCAGCAATGCGGAGGAAGTTTAAAAATACTGGCCAACCTGCCCTATTCAATTTCTAATCCGTTTATTTTTAAGCTAATTGAAAATGCTTCTCTTATCAGTACCGCGACAATCATGTTGCAAAAGGAGGTTGCGGATCGATTAATGGCCCATCCGAACACAAAAGATTACGGTGTACCGACTGTGCTCCTCGCCAGCTGCGCTTCGGTTCACAAACTGATGACACTCAAACCTGCAGAGTTCCACCCAAGACCTAAAGTCGATTCAGTTGTCATCAATATTGATTTCTCAAAATTCTCCAATCAATCAGCAGATGATTGCAAGTATGATTTTGGCCTGTTTCGACAGCTCGTCAGAACAACATTTAATCAACGCCGAAAAACCATTCTCAACACCTTGAGTGGTGCGGGTTTGTTCAGTAACTCAGCAAAGATTGATAAGGTTGCGAATAAAAAGATTACCCTGCTCGCCATTGAGCAAGCCAACCTTCAGCCTACCGCCCGTCCTGAAACCCTGACATTCACCGATTTTATCAATCTCGCAATACAAGTAGCACACAATAAAGAAATCGCGAGTCATTCAAATTGATTGTTTTTTTCCTAAACACGTAAAAATATGTTCAAAACAGAAAAGTGCAGAACGATCCTGAAATTGTATGTGATAATCTCGTAAAAACTTCGCTGTACCGTCATTCCCGCGTAGGCGGGAGATAAGCGCAGACTTCGATCCAGAACGTGCTGAAATAACTAGATCGGAGTCTCCCGCTGGTCGCTTACCTCCCGCCTACGCGGGAATGACGTAAAATTGGCAACATGTAGTTTTTACGACGCCATCAAAACTTCAATTGGAATCTTTTTTTCTCTTCCCTCAACAGAGGGATATGCGATCCGACGACTATACTTTTACATTTTACTCTTGCCAATAGCCCAATTGCCATTAAATCGGCAAGTTACATAGAATTATCATTTTACATAGAATTAACATTTTCTAGAGGTTACAGTTATGTTTGGCATTGGCTTGCCTGAAATGATTCTTATTTTGGCCCTGGCTCTCATAGTAGTTGGTCCAGACAAACTTCCCGAT
>WTAT01000527.1 GCA_013139415.1 Desulforhopalus sp. | reverse complement strand
GACCAAAATTGTGTCCAAAAGTTAATATATATAGTGAAACAGTATGATGATGAATGATATCTAATCAGCTAGAGGAGAAGACTGAAAAGCATTTAATTATAGTTGGTTATGTAACATTAAATCTTGTGGTATCACCTGTTGTCATTGTTTCTTTTCTGGGTTCGAATCCTACCGCCCCGACCACTGAATCGTATAAAAGCCAATCACTTTTACATAGTGGTTGGCTTTTTGCGTTTCCAGGTGTCTTGGGGCAGGGTGTCGATTACTCACTTTTGTTGTAGTTCGAATATGTTTCGTGAAAACAAATGCATAGGGAGTGTTTAGTCAGTCCCTCATTTTTGTTGCGACCTCCTGCCATATTTTGAGAGGCAGGGGGGCCTGTCTATATTACCTCCTTAAGTTGTAGATGTTTTAGGATCAACAATTTCATATCCGATGGACTTGTAACCAATGAGTCTTTTCTTGTACATTCTTGCTAGCATTGGCACCGACTCATCCAAATAGTCGTAGATTCTCACTTCTTTTTTGCCATCGTACTGACGATGAAGTCTTCCAGCATATTGTTGAATTGTTCCCTTCCAGGATATTGGAAGCACCAGGAATAGTGTGTCTAGCCTGGCATCATCAAATCCTTCACCGATATATTTTCCTGTTGCAAGGATGACACGTTCATCATCTTTTTCAATATTCTTTATTTGTTCTTCAACATTATCTCGCTGTTTCTTACTCATTCCGCCTTTGAGAATGACAATGTTTTTCACTTTATCTTTTAATAGGTCGGCTATGATGTGAAGGTGCTCAGTCCTTTCGGTGAGCAATAAGGGCGACCGGTTGCTTTTGAGCGAATCGAGAATATCTTTGCAGATCAGTTCGTTCCTGGTTTCGTCGGTCATAAGTTTTTGGTAGATTTCATAGAGCGCCTGCTGATCATTTTCAAATGCATTTTGGAAACCTGTCGATCTGACACGCACAACATGATTGAAAGAACTATCAGCTGTTGCTTCCTTTCCGCTATACCTGTATCTGATCGGCCCACATTGCATGATAATGATTGGATGGTGCCCATCCTTTCTCACTGGCGTTGCTGTTAGCCCTAGCACGTAATGGGCTTTGACCTTTTTCATCAATTGCTCAAAGCTTAGTGCTGCAACGTGGTGACACTCGTCGACGATTACATGCCCATAATCTGCGACAATATCGTCAACAACCCCTTTCCGGCATAAACTCTGGATGACAGCAACATCCAGTTTACCTGTAATCTGTTTCTTGCTGCCGCTGATTTGGCCAATTTCTTTTGGGTCAATTCCAAGAAACACTGACAGTTTTTCTCTCCACTGGCCCATCAATTGCTTCCGGTGGACGAGGATAAGTGTGTTCCTTTTTCTTACAGCAATGAGTTTGGCTGCAACAACTGTTTTCCCAAATGCAGTTGCTGCGCTCATCACCCCGATGTCATGTTTTCGTAGTTCCTTGACTGAAAATTTTTGTTGTGGCCTTAGCTTTCCTTTGAATCCGACCCGTAAAGGTTTTCCTTTGAAACGTTCATCTTTTAGCTTGAACTCGATTCCCAAGCTGTTGAACAAGTTCTCAACGTCAGGTAGACAACCGCGTGGTAGTCCGATATGTTTTGGAAATTCTTCTGAACAAAATAATATTCTGCTCAAGTTGTAGGTAGATCTTCTCATTGCCTGAGCTTTATAAAATTCGGGATTTTGAAATGCAGCCAGTTGAATGAGTTGATTTTGTAACCCCGTTGGTAATTCTTCTTTATCAAAATAGAGCAGATCTCCGAGGATGATGGATACCTTTTCAGGTATGGGGTAGTTAGCGATAGGTTGCTTCCTAACCCCAGAGGGTGGCAGTGTCCATGGGTCTTCAGCATTGTCTTCTTCAAGTGCGCTTGTTTTTACACAAAGTACTGATCTTTCGCTGACTGCATCAGCAACAAGTTTTTCTACTTCTTTGAGGGTTAACTTTTTTATTGAAGCAAGGTATGCCCACTGATCCGGAAATGGTTGGAAGTCGCTATCGAGGAAAACGCTATTGTTTTTTTCTCTTGGGACTTTTTGTAAAGGTAGTGCAATCAGATTACCAAAACCTCCTTTGGGCAATGTGTCTTGACTTGGAAAAAGGCGGTCATAGGACTTGAGCCCAATTTGGTGCCGTTCTTCCATTGTCTTTGTAAGGATAGCGCTACCAAGTTGCCTGGCTAGTGATGCTTGTACTGGTTCACTGAAGAAAATCCAAACATGTCCGCCATTACCAGACCGAGATCGCTCTAAAGTTGCCGGTATTTGAAAAACATGGCAAGTTTCCAGGAAAGCTGAAGCATCATCAACCCATTCTGTACCATCAAAATCAACAGTAAGAAACCAGCACGTATCCCCTGGAAGTAATGGGTAAACTCCGATAGTCTGCTTTCCTGAAAGATGATCATAAATTATCTTGTCGGATAGAGGTACGTATTGTCGATTCTGACACTTGTTGCATTTGATTCGTGGTTTATCACAATAGGTCGGATTCCATTCATTGTTGCAAACTGGTGAATAACCAGAATTGTTGTTTTTCGATTCCCAACGCTTGGGATAAACATCTTCTCTGCCACGGAAAAGACTACAGAAAAGTGAAATCTTTTCATTCACCGGTGATTGCTGGTGAATTGTGGGTAGGGCTGATGTGGGTTGGTGAACTTTGATATTGGGTTTGATGACTGGTGAGGCAGGAGATTCTATATAAGCCTGTTTAAGTTGTGCATTCTCTTTACGCAGTAGATCTATTTCAGCTAACGCTTCTTGAAGCTTCTCTTTCAGGCTTTCTAAATCATCAGTCATGATGCTTCCCAAGGCCCTGGAGCATTCCAAAACAAATCGATTTTCGTTCTAGACGGTATCCCCTGTATGGCAGGGATAAGGAACTGTTCCACTTGGCTAACTACCTGTCCTTCGCAATTATTCGTACTTCTGGAAATCATTGACAAATTTGCGAAGGACAAGTCTCTTAGTTTCACTAGGAATCATGGATCCACTAGGTTTTTCCCAAGCGGATCAAAGTCCATCTCAATTTGATCACCGATTTTGATCCTATCGAAATCCGGGTGGGCAATATTGAGTAGGTAACGAACCCCATCGGGGATGATGGCACTGGGTACCCGTAAAATTGGGGAAACATTGTCGCTCACCCACTGATCACCAATTGATTGCGATACCTTGGGTACGGGGCTCGCATCCCATCCATCAACGAGCTGTGCATCAATAACCAGGTCAGAGTCAAAGCCAACCTGCATGTAAACATAATCTTGCAGTAAATGATAAGATGGGA
The DNA here is from genome assembly GCA_013139415.1 of Desulforhopalus sp. Classification (GTDB taxonomy): domain Bacteria; phylum Desulfobacterota; class Desulfobulbia; order Desulfobulbales; family Desulfocapsaceae; genus Desulforhopalus_A. Next base: position 422 of record WTAT01000527.1, on the reverse strand, counting down.
GATGAACGAATATTTCGAGACAGCAGAGAGCTAATGATTCAGACGTATATACAATGGGTATTCCCTGGCTGTTCCATCGGCCACCATAAAGACGGGCACCCTCCCCGTCGAACGCCGACCTAGCGTGTATTTGTTTAACCAGGCGATATGAAATAATCTCCATGAAATAATCTTCATTAAGAGAAAACCCCATGTTCAAGACGACCGAGCAAATTCTCAACTTCTCTAGCCCCGATCTCCGTTTTTGCGAACTCAAGTGGTGACACATTCCCTAACCCGTAGGCTTTGTCCTTAAGCCACTTCCGGGCCATCTCAAGATCACCAAAAACATCAACAGCCTTCCTTAGCAGACGTTGAACTCGGTAAAGTCTCTCAGATTCTTCAAAAGAAAATCTACCCCGTTTTTTTCTGACTGCGAGCGT
>WTAT01000526.1 GCA_013139415.1 Desulforhopalus sp. | reverse complement strand
TACGAGGTTCTTGGAAAACTCACGGTAAAAGGAGTGGCTTATGACCTGGCACTGCCTCTTACTCTAGCGGGAGTAAAGGATCATCCTGCTGTAAAAGACAAGGAAGTCATTGGGTTTAACGGTCTGGTTACCTTAGACCGCCTCTTGTATAAGATCGGTACGAGCAAATTCGTTGAGATGGGAGTTGTCGGTAAAGATGTCGAAGTCTTTGTAACCCTGGAAGCTCTCAGTGACAAATAGTGGCACCGGTTTTATGAGCCCGTTGATTTACGGCTTTTCGGAGTCTGCGCTTACCTGCCCGATCTCTGCGTTATGTGAAAAAAATAATCCTCCGGTAAGCGAGGTACGAGACTCCGAGATATCAACTATATGTCTCCGGTTGTTTTTCCCACATGCCTTGATATCGAACGAAAATTCTCATAAATCAACAGACTCTTTTATTGTCAAGTGACCTGATGGTGCCTAACGGTTTGTTGGTTTCAAGTCACCACGGTTTGACCCCATTAAAAAGATCGTAAATGATCGAGGTTGAATTTTTACCTCGAAGTCCGAGTAACCGACTTTGCTGCTTTAACGAATGTTGATTTGTTTCTCTTGTGGTTTCGTTGTCAGTTCCGCATGGACATTGACATCCACCATAGGTTGCTTAATTTCTTTAACGGACCCCTCCATTGTGCTGCCGGTAGCTGCAGTCTTTTCTCTACCTTCGATTGGTTTCTAAGTAAGCAATGTTGTTGGATCTTTCGAGAAGAACGAGGAGGGTCTCAAAACATAAGTTTTTTTAACCGTTGTCCAAATCCCGATAAACGGGACTTTTTTCTGCACCCCTTTGGGGGGTGCAAGGCTTATAAAAGGAGGCTTGTTATGGCTCATACCTGTAAAAGTTGCGGAGCTGTGGCTGATGACCCTGGCCATCTCTGCAATCCGACTGTTGAAACAATTTCTTGCTCGCATTGTGGAGCAACTGATGTTGGAGCCCACCATGTTTGCAAGCAGAAACTTGCCGCAATGAAATTTACCTGCGAATCCTGTGGCAGGGTGGCTGCGGACGGCTCCGAACTATGCAAACCATCTGAAATTTCCTGACGGATCTGGGAAATAAACAATTCAATACACCATCCACAAAGGCCGATTCGTATTGCGGACCGGCCTTGATGATATGCCTGATATCTGCCCCAGACAAGCGGGATTCTCTAAATACACCCCTGTCGTGTGCTTTTTTGTCGGGTTAAAAGTCGATGCCCGGTTGGGGCTCGATCTCTTTTCGGTAGGCATGCTTTATTTCTCGTACCTCGCTAACGGTGTCGGCAAGTTCGATGAGTTCGGGATGGGCGTCTCTTCCTGTGAGAATAATGTGCATATGTTTCGGGCGGAGAGCTAAAATGTTTTTCACTTGGTCTAAATCAACCAATTTGAGGTGGAGGGCATTGTTAATCTCGTCGAGGATCAGGGTGTCGCAGTCATTGGTGCTGAGAATAGTGGTTATTAATTGAATGGCTTCCTGTGCGTTTTTTCGGTGCTCGGAATGGGGGTAAGGATTGCCTTCGATTCCACAGAAACCTTTTCCGGTATGGTAGAGTTTTACCATTGGCGCCAATTTTTTTACTCCGTCCCACTCTCCTGAATAAAAATCACCCTTCATGAATTGAACAATAGTGGTTTTCAGTCCGTGTCCGCAGCCCCGCAAGGCCATGCCCATGGCGGAAGTTGTCTTTCCTTTGCCGTTTCCGGTAATGATGACAATCAGGCCCTGTTTCTTTTTCGGCTCAAATTTCGTGATAGTAATATGGTCGTCCATTATAGTCTCCTTTGCCGCATGAACGTCCTGCTGTTCCATCAAAAATAAGTGATGATATCGGCGGCTATCTGCAGGGAGGGGAGGTCTAGTATGGCCGGGACAAGAGATAGTCAGATGCAGATGTTTGTCACCGAACGTCGGTAAGTGACAACTGTAAACGGCTCTGATCCGTCGGGATAGTGTCGCCGGCTTTCCTCTTTAAACTCATCGTCCGAAAAATTTGGCAAGGTGACATCTCCTTCAACCTCTCTTTCAAGAAGGGTAAGAATTATAGATGTTGCCACAGAAAAACCTTGTTCGAAAATGTCAGCACCGCCGATAAGAAAGGCTTTTTCCACTTGTCCGCAGAGTTGCAGCGCACTTGTCATGTCTGGAGCATATTCTCCACCCCGTGGTTGGTAGTCTTTATTGCGGCTGAGAACAATATGGCGTCTTCCGGGGAGAAGACCAGGGAGAGATTCGAAGGTTTTTCGCCCCATGATCATTGGATATCCCATGGTCGTTTTCTTAAACAGGCGAAGATCTTCAGGAATATGCCACGGCATCATACCATCTTTACCTATTATCCGGTTGCTGGCCATTGCGACTATGATAGTAATTTCCATTTTTAGTAGTTTCGGCAGAATAACTGAAAAAGATATTGTAATCAGTTTCAATTTAATGGCAGAATAACTGAGAACATAATGTATTTGCATCAGCTTCTATTTAACAATACGAAGATTATACGTATAATTCAATTTATTTTATGGGATACGTTCTCGGTAGTCTTAATAATCGGCAAAGTTAAATTATCCTGAAGTAAAAGGAAATGGGCCGTTTATTTTGGTGAGCTGATGTGTCGTTTGGGCTCATTAAAAAGTGTCTTCATGATGAGACTTGTTGCAAGAAAAGATTAACACCCCACAAGGGGGTATAAGTGCCTTGGAGGTTACTTTAAGTTCCTAATTTCAAAACACTCTCCAGGTTTCTTGTTTTTTATGACAGGAAATCTGGAGTAAGGCACTAAAAGAGTTGGAGGAGTTTGATGAAATTACAGTGTCCCCACTGCGGAGTGAAAGGTTCTGCAGAAGACTCATACAGTGGACGAAAGGTGAAGTGTCCAAAATGTCAGGGTCTCTTTGAACTCAAGCCCGAGATGGCTTTTAAGTTACCCGCAGATTCCACTCTTGTATCAGAGCCCCCACCTACACCTGTCGACTCGCCTGCACCTTCAGCCGAGGTAGAAATACCAATTAGTGATGACAAAGGTTTTGGGGAGGCTGGAGTAGATGAAGCTATAGCCGTCGAGGAGTTTGAACGATCAGTAGAGCTCAATGGAGAGCCTACGGAGCCTGAACTCGAATCAACACCTCTCTTAAAGGAAGAGGCGCCGGATTGGGAAGATATTGCGTCGGAGATCGATCTACAGTTGGCCGAGGGTGAATTGGCTGAAGAGTCTGATGAAACACTGCAGGGCACCCCGGCAGAGTCAAGCCCTTTAGAGGACGAATTTGCAACACCCGCTGACGATTTTGCTCTCACTGTGGAAGAAGAAAGTGCAATTGGAGACGCGACCGGCGAAGATATTTGGGATGAAGTGGAGGAAAATCCAGCGGAAAGCGAGGTTACTGAGCTCATGGAAGAATCTTCACTGCTTGATCCCGTGGATTCACCGAGCCTTGAACAGGAGATAGAAAAGGAAAATGACCTCGAGGAAACCGCCGAGATTGCTGAGAATAATGAGCAGGGAGACTCGGTGGATGAGGTCGTCCAGTTGGTTGAGGAAGATAACGAAATAGAACTGGAGCCCTATGGAGTGCCCTATGGAGTGCCCTATGGAGTCGATAAAGAACAATGCTGGCAATGTGGGAAACAAGATAGCGTTGGGGAAACCTTTGTTGCAAGGGATGGGCGGCTGTACTGCACCGATTGTGCCCCGGTTGGAGAGCCGAAGGAGGCTCTCGGCACCAATCTGAATCAGGACGAGGGTGAGACTCTCGACCCACAGGGGTTGAGTGCCGGTCATTCAGGTGTAACCGATGATGCAACCAGTGAATCCTATAATACATTTTATATAGGTGATGCAATTCGCGGGGCTTGGGCGAAGACCAAAGGTGCTAAAGGTGCTATCTGGGCCGGTAGTGCAATTATGTATCTCGTTATCCTGATAATTGTTGCCGGGGGAGCGTTTCTGCTGCCGTCGCTGGATAGTGATCTGACCAGTGCAACCGGATTGGCCAGCAATATACTTTTGCAAACTGTTACGAATATATTTTCAGCCCTTTTCACTGCAGGTCTTCTCCTTATGGGGGTAAAAAAAGTGGCCGGAGATCAGATCTCCTGGAAAATGATTTTCAGGGGATTCTCCTGTGCCGGAAAAATCATTGTCGCTGCTATCCTGCAATTCATACTTATTTCCATTGGTTTTTTGCTCTTGGTTTTACCGGGTATTTATCTTACTGTGGGTTACGCCATGACCCTGCCACTTATCGTTGATAAAAACCTGTCACCATGGCAGGCGATGGAGATGTCCAGAAAGGCGGTTCACAAGATCTGGTGGAAGGTGGCCGGTCTGGCTTTCGTTATGTTATTAATTTTTGTGGTTTCTCTTGTCCCACTGGGGATTGGACTCATCTGGACCTGGCCAATGGCTATTATTCTGGCGGGGGTTGTGTATCAGCATCTGTTTGCGCATGAGGGTGAAAAAAGTTAGGGAAAGCACTGCATTCATCATGAAAGGAGGACGAATGTACGATTCGCCCTCCTTTTTTCGTTTAGTGACTTACTCCTGAAAGCCTGTCACTCTTTTCAGCACCCCCTCGGAGTCTGTCGCTTACCTGAGGGGTATAAAAAACAAGAAATCTGGAGTGTGTTTTGAAATTAGGAACTTAAAGTAACCTCCAAGGCACTTACACCCCTCAAGGGGGTACTAAAAAGAGTCCCGCTCTTTTCAGCGGGGTTAAACCAAGAAAGGAGTAGCTATGGGAATGATTGATCCTGCACTGTACTGGCTGATCATCGGGGTGATGCTGTTCTTTGTCGAAATGGCCGTACCCGGGTTTGTCCTTTTCTTTTTTGCTTTAGGAGCCCTGGTGACTGCTCTAGCCGCATGGCTGACCCCGATCAGTATTGCCTGGCAATTGGCCCTCTTTATCGGGGCTTCTCTCATTAGTTTGTTGTCTTTACGTGGCCTGATTCAGAGAAAGTTCCTTGCAGCGGCTCCAGCAGATGAAGAGGAGGAGGGAGATGAGGATGTGATTCTTGCCGTTGCAGGTGAGAGGGGTGTCGTCAGTATGACGATAACTCCACCCGGCGAAGGCCAGATCAAATATGCAGGTACTTTCTGGAGGGCAATCGCCGAGGAGAAAATTGAAGAGGGCGAGATCATTTCTATTGTTCGTCAGAAAGATCTTGTTATTCAAGTGGAAAAAGTCTGACCTGCATTAACCATTTACCTGGCTGATATATCTGATCAGTGGGGAGGAGGAAAATATGGAACAAAATCTTATAGCTCTTGGCATTATCCTGTTACTCGTAGTTGTGGTTCTCTGGAAGACGGCGATAGTGGTACCCCAGCGCTCCGAATTTGTGATAGAAAGACTTGGCAAGTATCGCACAACTCTGGTGGCCGGTTTTCATATCCTGTTTCCGTTTTTAGATGTAGTGGCCTATAAACGAATTTTAAAGGAAGAACCAATAGATATTGCAGCGCAAACATGTATAACCGCGGATAACGTGACTTTGGAGGTGGATGGTATTCTCTATATTCAGGTGGTCAATTCCAAAATGTCCGCCTATGGTATTGACGATTATCGTTTCGCCGCCACCCAGCTTGCCCAGACCAGCCTGCGCTCGGCAATAGGTAAGATTTCTCTGGATAACACCTTCGAAGCGCGGGAGAGCCTTAACGGACAGGTCGTTATGGCACTTGATGAAGCGACAGCAAGCTGGGGTGTCAAAGTGCTTCGTTATGAAATTAAAGATATCCAGCCTCCAAGAACGGTGCTTGAGGCGATGGAAAAACAGATGAAGGCCGAGCGGGAGAAACGGGCTGAAATCGCCAGATCCGAAGGTGAGAAACAAGCCATTTTAAACCGGGCGGAAGGTGACAGGGGAGAGGCAATTTACCTTTCTGAAGGTGAAAAAATTAAGCGGGTGAACGAGGCGGAAGGACGAGCCCTGGAAATTCTCAAAGTTGCTGAGGCGACGGCCGAGGGTATCAAGCAAGTTGCCGAAGCACTCTCTTCTCAGGGAGGTAAAGAGGCTGCCAACCTTGAGGTGGCCAAGCAGTACCTCACCGAATTCGGCAAGCTCGCCAAAGAAAACAATACTATGATCGTACCTGGAAATCTCACTGATATGAGTGGTATGGTCGCGACAGCAATGTCAACTTTCCAACACGTCAAGAAAGGGACGGATGACGCCGGTGATGAGCCGGAGGTCCGCTTCCGGAGTTGAGTACACCCCCTAACCGAAACAATATGAATCTCCAGCGAAACAATGTGAATCTCCAGGCAGGTCAGAAGGAGAAAACACATTCCCTGTCGTTTATTCACCTGCTGATGGTGATAGCGGCAGCACTGGTTTCCACCTCGTTTACCGTTGGCGCAGCAATAACTGCAGAACTCGATCCGGCTGTTCTGACCCTTGTGCGTTTTTCCCTTGCGGCCTGTCTCTTTGGGCCCTGGGTGTACTTTAAATACGGATTGGGATTCTCTTTTTCTCTTTTTTTTCGTTGTGCTCTGATCAGCGGTTGCCTGGTAGTTTTTTTCTGTAGCATGTTTTTAGTTTTGTGTTATCCCAGCGCCCTTAATATTAGTGTGATCTTTGCTCTTGTTCCTTCCATTTCAGGCGTTTATGCTCTTGTTATTCTCGGTGAACGTTTGCACAAAGAACAACTGCTGGCGCTTGCCTGTGGAGTTATTGGTGTCGTCTGGGTAGTTTTTCGGGGAGATCTGTCGCAGCTTATAGCGCTGGAGTGGAACAGAGGAGATGTGATCTTTCTGGGTGGTTGTTTTGCTATTGGGCTCTATACCCCACTGGTAAAACTCCTGCATCGGGAAGAGTCGATGGCTATCATGACCTTTTGGGTTCTGGTTACGGGAAGTCTCTGGCTTCTGCTCATTACCGGCAGCAGATTAACTACAGTGGATTGGGCCGTTGTGCCAACCTATGCCTGGCTGGGGATTGTATATTTGGTCGTTTTTACAACCATTGTAACTTTTTTTCTGACTCAATATTCCGTATCCTATCTGGGCCCCACCCGGGTAGCCGCTTATTCCTATCTATATCCTGGACTGGTCTTGGTGATTGACCTGGTGCTGGGGCACGGCCTGCCGCCACTGGGAGTGATCCCCGGAGTCTTTATTGTGCTTGTGGCGATGTTCGTTCTGCAAAACATGAAGGATGATTGAACAGAGTTGCAGTCTGTTGCTATTGGTCAGGGATCCTTTTTAACCAAATGGAGGTAGAGGTTGCCTCTCCCTAATGGACCGGGACGCCCTTTGCCGCGGATGCGCAGTTTTTGTCCATCTTTGGAGCCGGGCGGAATGACGACTTTCAGGGTTTGTTCACCGTCTGTTCCATAAACGAGGACCCGAATGGTTTTGCCATGTTGGAGTTCGCTGTCGGTGAGAGGGGTATGATAGGTTGTGTCAATATCTATTGAATGGGGGTGGGGGGTACTTTTTCGGGATCCCTGTGCCGTTTCCCCTTTGCCCTTGCTGAGCATGGAGCCTACTGCGTTGCCAACTGACTTGAGTAAGGAGGATTTTCCTGAAAGACTTTTTCGGGCGGCACCCGTCAGCAAAGGTCTGGCCAGAGAACCGATAAGAAAAATACCGCCGACAAAAATCCCTCCTTTGCCGCCGAAAAAGCTCTTTTTTATAAATTGTGAGCTGTGCCGGAAGCCGGAACGTTGAAATTCACGTAAAACACCGTGGAACATCTGTTGAAAACGGGGATCTTTAAAGAGATCCTTGAGAATGTCTTCCTGACTGTATGTAAAGCCTTCGCCACCACCAGTCTGGCCACTTGAAAAAGGTTTGCCGCTTGCTCTGCAGGCGTCATATTCACGCCTTTTCACCGGGTCGGTCAGCACGCCGTATGCTTCGGCGACCTCTTTAAATTTTTCTTCTGCCGCCGGATCATCAGGGTTTCGATCAGGATGATACTGCATAGCCAGTTTTCGATAGTTTTTTCGAAGGTCCTCTTCGTCGGCTGTTTTGGTTACCCCTAGTATTTTATAATAGTCTTTCATTGCTCAGTTGTTTTCAGAAGGCAGCAGGGAAAAAGTTTTCGGTCGGTATTATACCATCATCCGTAGCAGTCAGAATGAGTAAATATAGCTTTTCTGTCACTTGTTACAATAGTAAAACTGTTGCTGCCAAATAACAAATAAATATAATTCCGGGCTTGTTGAGCAGGTGTTCTCAGTAAAGTAGTATGTCACGTAGTATGTCACTGGGAAAATAGCGGAAAGTACACTCACCCGCGTGGTTTGTTTGAGGAAAGGTGCCGACCGCATGATAACATGGGCTTTTCATTTCATAAAGAATGGTTACGCTGTTGGAAAGAAATTCAAACACTGAAATAACAACTGGTTGATTCCCAACACTTCAGACTATGGTAACCAATAACTCCAAACTTGATCCGGACACCTGGGTTGATAATTATGCTGACAGCCTTTTCAGTTATGCGTTTTTCAGGGTTCAAAACAGGAGCCTCGCCGAAGAACTGGTGCAGGAGACCTTTGTTGCTGCTTTGGTAGCAAAAGATAAGTTTAAAGGAAACTCTTCTGAAAAAACGTGGTTTTTTGCCATTTTGAAAAATAAGATCATAGATCAGTTGCGGCGAAAATATCGGGAAAAACTGCAATCGCTGGAAACTACTGCCGAACATGTTAACGACGATTTTTTTAACGAACGGGGGGAGTGGCTGGAGAAACCTGGAAAGTGGCGCGAGATGCCACCTCAGAATTTTGAACAGAGAGAGTTTATGGCGATTTTGCGACAATGTCTTACCGGCCTCTCAGCCAACCAGTGTGATGCCTTCACGCTACGGGAGTTCGATGATGTCGGGAGCGAAGAAATCTGTAAGGTTTTGGGGATCAGCCCGACTAACTATTGGGTGTTGCTGCACAGGGCACGTCTTGTTATCAGGAAATGTCTGGAACGAAACTGGTTTGGAAACTCCGTGGCAGGTGATACAGGTTATGAAAATGTGGATGTTTAATTGCAGGGATGTTTCTCGGCTGGTTTCCGAATCGATGGATCGGGAGCTGAGCTTTACTAAAAGAATGGGTGTCCGCTTTCATCTCATGATGTGTCGGCATTGCGCAGGATTTCGGCATCAGCTGGCCCGCATCCGAAAAATAATACGCTCTCAGGATGAAGAAAATATTCCACCTCTGACTATGGAAGGAAAGGCCAGGGAGAGGCTCAATCAACTTCTGAAGGAAAAAATAAATAGTTTCGATCCTGAAACAAAATAGAATGACACGTAGTAGTTTGCTCCCCTGGTATCTTCCTGGTGATTACTTTTTCCTGATAATACGAAAAAGATTGTAAGGAATCCCCACCTGCCTGCGACTGAGATAACATACACTTAATTGGGCATGTTATTTGATCGCCATGGCCACTGGGCTGAAACCGCAAATTATCCCGATAAAAGGGATTCTTTATAATACCATCGTTGATGGGTAAAAATGCCTTTCTGCAATTATTTGCTGGAAAAATTAAGGAAATAATTTTTAAGGCACTAATCAGAAGATAAAGATATGAAAAAAATCATCATCGTTCTCGTGATTATTGGTGCCGTCATTGGCTTCTTTGTATTTGATCTCAACCAACTCTTAACCCTGGAAAACATAAAGTCACACCAGGCAGAATTTCAGCAATGGCGTGACAGTGCTCCTGTCCTGGTGAGCCTGCTGTTCTTTACGGCCTATGTGCTGATTACCGCCCTCTCTCTACCGGGAGCTGCAATTATGACCCTGGCAGCTGGCGGTCTTTTCGGACTGGTATGGGCCTTTGTAATTGTCTCTTTTGCCTCGACAATCGGTGCGACTCTTGCTTTTCTCGTCTCCCGCTATTTACTGAGAGACAGTGTGCAGAAGCGCTTTGGTGATCGGCTCGGACCAATCAACAAAGGTATTGAACGCGAAGGTGCTTTCTATCTTTTTACCCTGCGCCTCGTTCCCATTTTCCCGTTTTTTCTTATTAATATCCTGATGGGTTTAACACCTATCAAGACATTTACCTATTACTGGGTGAGTCAACTGGGCATGCTTGCCGGAACTGTGGTGTACGTCAATGCCGGAACGCAGCTTGCCAAAATTGAGGGGCTCAGTGGCATTTTGTCACCTGGTCTGCTTTTTTCTTTTGCCTTGCTGGGAGTTTTCCCACTGTTGGCCAAGAAGATGACCGAATGGCTAAAAAAGAGAAAAGTATATGCCAAATGGTCAAAACCAGCGAAATTTGATCGCAACCTTATCGTTATCGGTGCCGGAGCCGCGGGCCTGGTCAGTTCGTATATAGCTGCAGCGGTAAAGGCTAAAGTGACTTTAATTGAAGCGCACAAGATGGGTGGGGACTGTCTCAACTATGGCTGTGTTCCCAGTAAGGCTCTGATTAAGAGCGCTAAGTTGGTCCATCATATGAAAAATGGTGAGCACTACGGCGTAGAAAACGTTGACCCTGAATTCAGCTTTAAAAAGGTAATGGCGCGTGTGCACAGGATCATTAGCACAGTTGCGCCCCACGATAGTATCGAACGATATACCAGCCTCGGGGTGGATGTCCTGCAAGGATACGCCAAGGTTGTTGATCCCTGGACTGTCGAAGTGCAGCTTGATAGTGGTGAAAAAAAACGACTCACCACCAGGTCAATTATTATCGCAGCAGGAGCACGGCCATTTGTGCCGCCTCTGCCGGGGGTTGAGGAGTCCGGCTATCTGACCAGTGACACCCTTTGGGAGGTGCTTGCAGAGTGTGATACGGTGCCGAATCGGTTGGTTGTACTCGGCGGCGGGCCTATCGGCTGTGAGCTGGCCCAGTGTTTTGCCCGCCTTGGGGCGCAGGTAACTCAGGTGGAAATGGTCGATAGAATCATGATACGGGAGGATGTTGAGGTTTCGGAACTTGCCAGGGCATCACTTGAACAGGACGGGGTGACTGTACTTACAGGTCACAGTGCTACCCGTTGTGTGCAGGATGATACAGGTAGGGCTATCATTGTTAAACAGGGTGAGATGGAAAAACGCATCGACTATGATGTTTTGATCTGCGCCGTGGGAAGAGCCGCTCGGTTAAGTGGCTACGGTTTGGAAGAACTGGGCATCTCAACGGATCGAACCGTGGTGACCAATGAGTATCTGGAAACCCTCTATCCTAATATCTTTGCCGCAGGGGATGTAGCCGGGCCTTTCCAGTTCACCCATACCGCCGGCCACCAGGCCTGGTATGCCTCGGTCAACGCCTTGTTCGGTGAGTGGAAGAAGTTCAAGGTCGATTATTCTGTTATTCCCTGGACGACTTTTATAGATCCGGAAGTGGCCCGGGTGGGCTTGAATGAGCAGGAGGCGCGCGAGCAGAAAATCGATTACGAAATAACCCGCTTTGGATTTGATGATCTGGACCGGGCTATTGCCGATGGTGCTGTGCAGGGATTTATTAAGGTGCTGACTGTTCCCGGCAAAGACAAGATCCTTGGAGTGACGATTGTCGGAGAACATGGCGGTGACCTGTTGGCTGAATTTGTTCTGGCCATGAAACATGGCCTGGGGCTAAACAAAATTCTTGGCACGATCCATACCTATCCGACTTTGTCTGAGGCCAATAAATATGTTGCCGGAGAGTGGAAAAAGGCACATGCACCTGAGAAGATTCTCGGTTGGATGCAATGGTATCATGGTTGGAAAAGGGGGTAACTATGTTCCGGATAATTTTACTGCTTTGTAAACTGCTTCTTGTCCTGCCTACCCTGTCTGTTCAGGCCGCAGGCTTTGACCACAGTGGTTGGGGTAATCTTTTAAAAGAGCATGTGCGTGTGTTTGAAAATGGTAAGGTAAGTCAGGTTGACTACGCCGGAATGGCGGGAAAACGAGACGCGCTCGACGATTATCTAAGAAAACTGTCGGCGGTGGGCAGGGATGAATTTGACGCATGGTCGATGGATGAGCAACTGGCTTTTCTTCTTAACGCCTACAATAGTTGGACGGTGGAGCTTATTCTGACTAAATATCCGGATCTTGATTCCATAAAAGATCTTGGCTCTTGGTTTGAGTCGCCCTGGAAAAAGGATTTTACCCACCTGCTTGGCAAAAAGCGGTCCCTTGATGATATTGAACATGGTCTGATCAGAGGTTCGGGGCGGTACAATGATCCAAGAATACATTTTGCTGCCAATTGTGCCAGTATCGGCTGTCCTGCACTTCGCGCGGAACCTTATCTCGGCGCTGACCTACGGCGTCAGCTGGATGAGGCGACAAACCTTTTTCTAGAAGATCGGAGCAGGAACCGACTGGATGGTCGGGTGTTGAAGGTGTCGTCAATCTTCAAATGGTATCGTGGGGATTTCGAGAAAGGCTGGCAGTCCGTTGAGTCCCTTGAGCAATTCCTTGCCGACCACGCAGAGGATCTTGGGCTGACGAAAGAGGAGACTGAACAGGTTCTAACTGGAAAAATAAAAATAGAGTTTCTCAGCTATGACTGGAAGTTGAATTCTATTCTGTAATGCGATGGCAGGAATGGTCTTTCTCTCTATTTGGGAGAGCGGAGTGGGACATGCAACGTATTAAATGTGACGGGGATAAAAAAGCAGCAGAATGGTTTCACGCAGATCATTCGCTGTTCTGGTCGAACCTTTCCCGTTTGAACGGTTTGCTCATCATCCTCAATATCAGTTTGTTTTTTCTCACCGGGCTGGTGGCTAAAGGCTACTATTATACCTGCTATTCACTGGTGGGGCTCGGGTTGGTCGGGGTTGGCCTGCTTGTTCCGACAAAACTTGTCAGAAATATTAAGTATTATTGGTTGTTTCTTGTTGTGGAATTTGTTGCCATCTACTTTCTGGTTACCAGCATTATCTACTGGATTCGACAGAGTTCAGGGTAACCTGGTCGAACATCAACGTGGAAAAGCAGGAGCCGTCTATATTTACGGCTCCTGCTTTCAAGACTACCTGAATAAATTGCTATATGATTCGCTATATGATTCGCTATACAAACTTCCTATTTGAACTTCATCTCAAGCGTCTCGGTGTGGAACAGATGGTTGATCTGTGAATTATCGAAAACCGCGATTCCGAATGGATAGCTCTTGTTCATGTCGGTGAACTGCACATCCTGGGTGTCTGCATTTTCACCTTCGGTTTTCAGTGCCCGCATAACTTCCAGAGTCCAGACACCGTTCGCATAATTGTTGCGGGAGAGGATGTCCGCACGGCCACCCACCATTGGCGCTATTTCGATGCCAGGAATAACATCGCCCTCCTTGAAGCTGTCAACAAAAGGCACTTTTTTACTTGGAATGACGTAGTACATGTCTTCTTCAGTACCATTCAGGTTCATGAAGGCCGGAGCCGACTTATCCGCATTGTCATTGTTGTGGTATCCGCCTTTTCCGGTGTCTCCCTTACGCCCCCAACCTTTGTTTTTCTTAGGATCAGTGTTGTTATCGACATATTGGTCATCAAACATTCCCATGGGCATTGAACGTACGTATTTGGCATGCCACATATCGATGGTCTCTTCTGCGGAGTCGGTGTACTTCCGTCCAGCGGAGGTGTCTCCCGGCTCGTCCAGGTGACAGGCGACCATACAGCCTTCACCTTCAAAACCTTTGGTACTTATGTTCCAGAACATGGCAAATTTGTCTTCGTAGTAGGTGTTGTCATGTCCGGTATCATCTTTGTTGGCCAGCTTTTTCCAGCTCCCATCGGCCTGCTTGACCCATGGGAAGCGAGCCATGCTCTGGGTGGGATCTTTGTAGGTAATCAGGTAGTAAACATTTTTGTCATCATACAGTGATTTGATGTTTACATCGGTCTTTTGCATCCCTGGGTAACCGTTGCTGGGTTCATAGGGGAGTTCGTCGACGGTCACTGTGATGGCTTTTGCACCATCCCAGGCCTTGTCGGCTATACCGTCCAAGACGATTGGTGAGCTGGTCTTAGTGCTGGTCAGCGTCTGGTCGGCGGCATATGCTGAAGTTCCAAGGGCAAAAATACTGGCCATGGTAAAAATCCCTATCTTTTTCATATACTTCTCCTTTGTGTGTATGTTTTTGTAGTCGAAACTACAGTTCATTTTATTTAGGAGGAGCATATAGGCAGGGAGGAAATCGTTCCAGATAAAGGTTCCTCACCGAATGCGGGATATCTGTGAAGTGCACTTCACAAGTGAGTATTAACGGATTGCATTTACGAAGGAAATCTTGTGGAAAGCAGGTGTAGGCAATCGACCATTTTCTCACCTTGTGGGGTCAACTGGTAGTTTTTTTCACGATCCTGAGAGATCAGGTTGTTTGATTTAAGATTTTTGAGGTGGAAATTTACCTTGGTATGGTCACTGATTTCGAGGTGCCGGGTAATATCCATGAAACGCATAGCTTTCTTTTCTGACAGGGCTGCCAGGATATTTCGCCTGATCGGGTTTGAAAGACATGCGAGTGCATCATCCATTACTGTTTCCGGCAGCAGTTGTTCAAATTTCAACTCCTCCAGATGACGTCTTACCGCAACGAGCAGTTCATCCCGCCTGAACGGTTTAGCAAGGTAATCGTCGGCACCACTTTTCATAACGGCCACTGCATTGTCAACGGTCGAAAAAGCAGTAATCATGATGATTAAAATGCTTGGATATTGGTTCTTTACCAGCGGGATGAGGGCCATGCCTCCCATGCCGGGCATCATGTTATCTACGATGATAAGGTGAGGCTTTTCAATCTTGATTTTCTGCAGCGCTTCTTCCGCCGACTCCCACCCGATAACGGTGAAATCGTTATCTTCCACAATCTCGATGATACTCTCGCGCAGGTCCTGGTCGTCATCAATGACCATGATAGTTTTAGCTGTCATATTGGTAGCACCGGAAATGATACAGTCACAATAGTTTCTTCCTGAATGTTGCTGGTAATAGAGATATCTCCACTGTGTTGTTTGATTATATTATAACACACAGATAAACCAAGGCCCGTACCTTTGCCGATATCTTTAGTGGTAAAAAACGGGTCGAATACTTTGGACATATTTTCCTCTAAAATACCATGGCCACTATCGGTGACTGTTACAATAACGTAGCCACTGTGGAGCAAGGTTTCAATGGCGATACTGTCCTGTCTGGTGCAGGCATCAATGCTGTTCATCAGCAGGTTGATAAAAACTTCTTCAAGCTTCCAGTGGATTCCCATGATCTGTGGAACATCGCGCAGATTCAGTTGGATGATTGAGCTCAGATCCTGGTTTTTCAAGAGATTTATGGTACTGGTAAGTACCTGATTTATGTCGATGGGGAGAAGAGCCGTTTCCTTTTCCCGGGAAAAATGCAGAAGTTCCTTGGCGATCCGGGATGCTCGATCTGTGTTGCGTTCTATTGCGCCAAGTTTCTTGATCATTCTGTCGTCATCCCCCACCAGGTCCTTGAGCATTTCTACATTGAGTGAGACATTGGTCAACGGATTATTGATCTCGTGGGCGATGCCTGCGGCCAAGATTCCCATGGATGTCAGTTTTTCTGATTGGGAGAAACGCAGGAGCTTTTCATTGATGAGTTCACGCTGTTCGAGACTGAATACCGAAAGCCCTCTAATGGTAAAGAACATGATCAATAAAGCGCTCAGCCCCCTGAACAAAACAATTTTTACCCCCAAATAAGGCACTATCACATCTGAAGGTACTACCCCAGTCAGAAAGGCATAGCAAATCATGAAGCTGCCGGCCAGGATGAAATTGGTTGCTACATCCCTTGAAAAAGCGCGTACCACCCTCGAATACTTCACCAGCCCGACTCCCGACAATAATCCTCCAGGAAAAGCTAAGAGCTGACGAGTGTAGATATCTCCACCATTCCCAAGATCGAGATACGTCGCAACAGTAGTCAAAGAGAGCGCTAATACGCCCACCAGTACCTTTGTAATATTGGAGATTGTCTTTAGGGCCTGATCACCGTAAAGGGTAATTATATTGAGAAACAACCCGAAGTAGAAAAGAAAGAGGAAAGAGATGCTGACAACGATCAGACGGATTAGGGAGAAGGTGGGAGTTTTAATATCTGGATTAAGCTGTTCCAGTAATTCCAACCACTCGTGGAAGCCATGAATAATACCGAACATAGCCAGCAGCCAGATAATTCTGGCAATTCCAAGCTCACTTAATCGGATATCTCGGGAGAGGATTGCCACTCCCAGCGTGAAAAAAGCCAGGCCGTAAAGCAGATAGAGTATAAAATTCCAAATCATTTGTTTAGCGCATCGCAGTTTCGGAAGAAATCGCACCGGGCTAGATTAATCAGCAACCCGGAGGGCTCTTTTGTTCTTATTCACTCTAACACCGGTAAACGGTAAATAAGCCGGTATAAGTGACTTGGTGATTTTTTTAAGTTCTAATTTCAATCCACTATCCAGATTTCTTGTTTTTTATGACAGGTTTTCAGGAGTAAGGCACTAAACGATATACATTTCACAAGATGAAATGAAACAATTTTTACCTGCTGGTCATTAAGGTTAGCTGTAATATGCTTATGCTATTGGCAATAACAGGGTCTTGGGGGGCTGTATTGTTACAATCCCATGATTAACTTCCCACAAAGTAAAGGCGTAGACATTTTTTTACATACAATTGATTCCAAGGAGGAATTTTGCAATGAGTATGGCTGTGAAAAACAATATCCGCTGGGTCGGGAAGATAGATTGGGAATTGCGAAAATTCCACGGTGATGAATATTCCACCCATAAGGGGTCGTCCTACAATTCTTACCTGATTAAAGAAGAGAAGGTCGCCCTTATCGACACCGTCTGGGGGCCTTTTGCCAAGGAATATGTCGAAAATTTGAAAAAAGAGATCGATTTGGACCAGATTGATTATGTCATTGCCTGTCATTCTGAGAATGATCACAGCGGCGCCTTGCCGGAACTTATGCGCCACATCCCCGATGTGCCGATCTATTGTACCAAAAATGGGGCAAAGATCCTGAAAGGGCTCTATCACCGGGACTGGAATTTCCAGCTTGTAAAGACAGGGGATAAGTTGAGCCTTGGCACCAAAGAACTGATCTTTGTTGAGGCCCCCATGTTGCATTGGCCGGACAGCATGTTCACCTATCTGACTGGAGATGAAGTGCTGTTCAGTAACGATGCTTTTGGCCAGCATTTAGCCTCCGAATTCATGTTTAATGACCGGGTTGATCAGGCCGAGCTTTATCAGGAGTGTATAAAATATTACGCAAATATCCTGACTCCGTTCAGCCCCATGGTAATCAGAAAAATTAAAGAGGTGTTGAGCTTCAACCTGCCCCTTGACATGATCTGCACCAGCCACGGGATAATCTGGCGCGACAATCCAGCCCAGATTATCGAAAAATATCTTGAGTGGGCAGATAATTATCAGGAAAATCAAATATCGATACTCTACGACACCATGTGGGACAGCACCCGGGTAATGGCCGAAGAAATCGCTGCAGGCATTCGGGAGACGGATGATCAGGTGACAGTGAAACTGCACAATCTGGCCAAGACTGACAAGAATGATGTTATTACTGAAGTTTTCAAGTCAAAGGCCATCCTGTTGGGATCATCGACTATCAATAACGGTATTCTGGTGTCGGTGGCCGCATTGCTGGAAGAGATGAAAGGCCTGAAATTCAAAAATAAGAAAGCCGGCGCCTTTGGCAGTTACGGTTGGAGTGGTGAGGCCGTAAAACTCTTATTGGCAAAGCTTGCGGATGCGGGATTTGAGGCTATGGATGAGGGCTTACGGGTAATCTGGGCCCCGGATGAAGAGGGTGCCAGGAGCTGCAGGGAGTATGGGAAAACATTTGTCGGAAGTCTGTAATCGTTTTTTTCAGGTCAGTTCTTGGTTCCGGGGGTGGCGGAAAAATGCTAATTATGTTCTTTTCTCTTTGTGTTAGCTGATTATTTACAATAATATGGCCGATTAAGAAGGTCCTGTCTTGGAGGATTAAGTAAAAAAGCCAGAGGGGATTGTTCAATAAGGAAGTATGTCCGGAAGTATGTCCGGAAGTATGTCCGGAAGTATGTCTGGAACTATGTCCATTTGGGGCATTCACTATTAATCAACATCAAGAGGAGAAATTGTATGAAGATTACGAGCAGATTGGCAGTAACTATGATGTCCTGTTTTGTTTTCGCGTTAACTGCTGTCCCGCAATATGTCCAGGCCGAGCAGACCTTTGTCACAATCGGTACTGGGGGTGTAACCGGTGTGTACTATCCGACAGGTGGCGCTATTTGTCGCTTGGTGAATAAGGCCAGGAAAGAACACGGAATTCGTTGCTCGGTTGAAAGTACCGGTGGTTCAATATACAACCTTAATGCCATCGCCGGTGGAGAGCTTGATATGGGTGTTGCCCAGTCAGATTGGCAATATCACGCATATAATGGAACCAGCAAATTCAAAGATGTTGGTCCTAACAAAGACCTCAGGGCGGTTTTCTCAGTTCATCCTGAACCGTTCACCGTTGTTGCCAGAACTGACTCAGGAGTTAAAGATTTTAAAGATCTCAAAGGCAAGCGGGTTAATATCGGTAATCCCGGCTCAGGTCAGCGTGGAACCATGGAAGTTGCCATGGAAAAATTCGGTTGGACCAAGGACGACTTCAAACTTGCTGCCGAGTTGAAGGCTGCTGAGCAGTCGTCTGCTCTGTGTGACAATAAGGTTGATGCTATCGTTTATGTGGTTGGTCATCCAAACGGATCCATCAAGGAAGCAACCACTGCCTGTGATGCGGTTATCGTCAACGTGCAAGGCAAGGAAATAGAAGAACTTATTGCCGATAATCCTTATTACCGTGCTGCGACTATCCCAGGTGGCATGTATCGCGGAACCGATGCAGATGCCAAGACTTTTGGTGTTGGTGCAACCTTTGTTTCTTCCGACAAAGTACCCGCAGATGTTATCTATCAGGTAGTAAAGGCTGTTTTTGAAAATTTTGATGATTTCAAGAAGCTGCATCCTGCATTTGCCAACCTGAAAAAAGAAGAGATGATCAAAGATGGTCTTTCTGCACCGTTGCATGACGGAGCGGTAAAGTATTATAAAGAAGCAGGCTTAATGTAAACTTTTCAATAACAACATGTCGTTCTGCTTCCTGGCGTGTTGTTCGTTTCTTTGTGTTTTCCAGCCGGCTCTTTTCCTGAGAGTCGGCTGGATGCGCAGCCGCCAGTGGCACAACCATTACCCCACCTAATTCCGCTAACACCGGTAAACGGTAAATAAGCTGGGATTCTTTTCAATACCCCCTCGGAGTCTGTCGCTTACCTGAGGGGTACTCAGTTCAATACCCCCTCGGAGTCTGTCGCTTACCTGAGGGGCATAAGTGCCTTGGTTGATCATTTGGATTTTCTAATTCCAACCCAATCTGCAGATTTCTTGTTTTTTTTAAATGCCTCGGCTCGAATTTTTTGCGACGCCATCGTTATTAATTTTTTTGAAGTTTGTAACAAATTGGAAAGTGTTGGTTCGCACAGCTTGGACAGACGCCGTGACTGAAAGTGGCCTCTGAATGATGTTGGATGTAGTCTTCCAGCTGGTTCCAGTTCCCCTTGCCGTCACGAATTTGCTTGCAATGGGCGCAGATTGGAACGATTCCTCGAAGTATCTTCTGCTCGGTGATGTCCTTGACCACTGAAAAAAGAAAGGAGGTGCCGTCAATTACAATTGATCCGGAAAATACCTCGACATCTCTTTCTTCCCCCGATGCAAGTTTGTGTTTGAGAAAAAGATGTGGCTTTTTTTTAGCTTTTGCTCGGGCCATTGCATAGGTTATGTCTTCTCTTGGCAGGGTTTGTATCTCAGAAATGTGTATCTGCTTGAGCTGCTTAAGAGAGTAGCCGTAGAATTCACAGGCACTGGGGTTGGCCTCCTCAATCAGGCCAGTTGTTGAATTGATCAGGATAAGGATGGAATGATTCTTCTCAAACAGGGCGTCGTACCATGCTTCACGTACCTTCAGTTCTTTTATTTTTGTTTTCAGGTTATTGTTGGTTTTCTTAATCAGATGAAGTGACTTCTGCCAATTATCGAAGAGATGGCCGATCAGGTAACCGATCGTCCCTCCTATCAATAAGGGCCCGGAGTATCTGGGTAATTCGTACTCGACCCCTGATCCCTGTAGTACAAGTCGGCTTAGACATGGGAAAACGATGGCCATCAGTATTGAGAACTTATATCTATACGATATGTTTTGCATGGATTGCTCGATTCTGGTTGTTATTTCAAGATCTGTTTTGCCTCACAGGTGAAGGCTATCTTGAAGTCATGTGAGAATTGTTGAGCATTAAATAACGAGCCTCGAATGTTCAGTTCTTTGGAATTGTATGTTATTTCTTGATGTAATTTGTTTGGAAAATTAATAATAGAGGAACTTGAGGAACAATGGGTGAGACACGGAAATCCGTAATGTGTGAAGAAAATAAAATGGGGCGGATTGGTAACAGACCTTATTGGGTCCTGAATTTTTCGATTCTTGTCAGAGCAGTTCATCAGGTTGGTGCAGCTGTATTTTTGGCTACTTTTCTTCTTGATGAAATAGTGCATCCGCCCTCCTTTTATCTGGTCATTGTTTTTGGTAGCGGTGTGGCATTGTTTCTTGCCGAATGGATGAGACACAGGCAAATTTGCAGGGAATTGTCTGGAGTGTGTACCATCGTCAAACTTCTCCTGCTTGGTGCGGCCTACCATGGCTATCTCGTGGCGTC
>WTAT01000546.1 GCA_013139415.1 Desulforhopalus sp. | reverse complement strand
GTTCAAATTAGAAAGAAAGGACACCCACTTCTAACCGAGACATTTAAAGATCGTAAGACTGCACTTGCTTGGGCTAACAGGGTAGAAAGTGAAATTGATAGATATATTTATTTGGATATCTCCGCAGCCCAAAGAACAACGGTCAGAGAGGTACTGGATAGTCTGTGCAGTGCCACCCAATTGCAATGCCGGCTCAAGTAACTGCCTGATTAGCCGACTTACTGTTGGTCAACACGGTTTTGCGGGGCTTTATCATTGGCGATGATATGTGCCACCCGAAGTAAGACAATCGAGTCACGGACTTTTATTAGCAACAGGCTGCTTCACAGCGACACGCAGGGACTGTTTCATGAAAACAGAAGTAAAAACTAGCATCGAAGGACTCGAAATCGGTATGTACGTTTCCCGCTTGGACCGTCCCTGGATCAAGACACCCTTTAAGCTACAAGGCATCCAGATAAAAACAGCTAGTGATATCGACAAGGTGAGGAGGTACTGCAATTACGTCTATGTCGATGTGGAAAAAGGTTCAACACCCGATCCACGGTTCTGGGATCTCAGAGAAGGCCCAAGAAACTACACCCATACAAAGCCACAAGCGACGAATAACACACGCAATGATTTTAGTCATCTAAGAAAACAGCACTACTCGACTACCACGAAGTTCACCAGTGAACTAGAAACAGCGAAAGACATCTACAAAGATGTTTGTGTCAATTTGAAGCAGATGTTATCCAACCTCCGACGTGACGGGGAACTGAATATAACCTCAGTGAAGAAGGGCATTTCCGATCTGACGGAGAGCGTTATCAGAAATCCTTCAGCAATAATATGGGTTCTCAGTCTAAGACAGGTGGATGATTATTCATACGCCAGATCCCTCAGAACTTCTGTTTGGTGCGCAACGTTTGGCCGGCATCTAGGACTGGAAAAGCCAGTGATTGAGACTCTTGCGCTCGGCGGGCTGTTACTGGATATAGGCAAGACTGGACTCCCCAAGGAACTGCTGCGTAAATCCGGACCACTGAGCCCGGGGGGAATGAAACAAATGCAGATGCACGTTGACATTGGCGTGAAAATTCTCGCGAATACCTCGAATGCTACCTCTGATGGAAAATTACCGATAGAGATATTGCAGATGGTTGCCACACATCATGAGCGCGCAGACGGCAGCGGTTATCCGCAGTGTCTATCAAATAATGAAATTCCACTCTTTGGCAGAATCGCGGGCATCGTAGACAGTTACGACGCGATGAATAGTGAACGCGCTCACATTGATGCCAATCCGATGTCTGCACACGAAGCCGTTTCCGAGCTGTACGAGCTGCGCGGACTAAAATACCAGGCCGAACTTGTTGAGCAATTCATTCAGGCAATCGGCCTGTATCCCACGGGATCACTCATTGAGCTAAGCACTGGCGAAGTGGGAGCAGTGGTCGCTGTCAACGGACTCAGACGTCTCCGTCCATCATTAGTCATGATACTTGATAAAAACAAGGAAGCCCTGCCACAGTTTGTCCAGATGGACCTCTCGAAAACGTGTAAAGCTATAACTATTGTTCGTGGATTGCCTGTCGGTGCCTATGGAATAGACATGAACGAATTGTTTATATAGAACCCTGAAATCCATTACGTTGATCACATGACCGACACCATTACCGGATTACCCGACCGCCACCAGTTTATGGATATCCTGCGTGGGCAGATTTATGAAGCCAACGAGCATAAAATAAAGCTCGCCGTATTCGTGATAAAGATTGACCGCTTCCGCAAGATAAACAACCTTTATGGTTACGCTGCCGGCGATCAAGTGCTCCGCTCATTTGCAGAAATTCTGAATAAGGTACGCCGGCAGGGGGATTATATCGCCAGAGTAGGCGACAATGAATTTACCTTGCTGTTAACTGGCATTGCCAATGAAGGGCATGCAACACTTGCCGCTTTCAAGATACAGCGCCTGCTCGAAATTCCGATCGAGTTCGATGGTGGGAAGCTTACATTTGGTGTCCATATTGGCATCACCCTATATCCTGCACATAGTTCCGAGTCAGGTGACATGTTGAAAAAGGCTGAGGAGGCACTGGAGGAATCAAAACGCACAGAGCAGCTTTTTTGTATCGCAGATGTCTCGGAAGATTTATATATTTCGAAAAACTGGGAGATCGAGACTCAGCTGGCTAAAGCGATTGATAACTCAGAGCTATGCGTATACTTCCAGCCTAAAATATCATTGTCTACCGGGAAGCCAGTCGGTGCAGAAGCGCTGATTCGCTGGAATAGTCCATCACGTGGTCTGTTGAGCCCCGATGTCTTCTTGCCAGTGGCCGAAGAGTTAGGGTTGATGAAGCAGCTCACAATCTGGATGCTCAATAGTGCATTACGGTTGAGCAACGAATGGACAAAGCAATGGGGCGCCCTGGATGTCTCGGTCAATATCTCCACGAAATTACTGGAGAAACCCGACTTCGTCGACATTGTCTTAAGCTCCAATGGTTTATGGGGGAATGATAATATTACCCTTAGTCTTGAGGTGCTGGAACAATATTTCGTAGTGGATGTTGAGAATTGTTTTGCCAAGCTGAAAGAGCTCCGTAACGAGGGAATCAACATATCAATTGATGATTTTGGTACGGGTTACTCCAGCCTGTCATATTTTCGGGATATTCCGGCAGATGAACTGAAAATCGACCGTTCATTTGTATCAGGCCTTCTGGGAGACGAGGCCAACGCCAAGATCGTTGCCCTGATTACTGACCTGGCGCACAAGTTCGGCCTTTCTGTGGTGGCGGAAGGCGCTGAAAATTTGGAAACACTGGAAGCACTAAAGAAACTGAACTGCGATAAAGTCCAAGGTTACATAATCGCCAAACCGATACCGGCTGAACAGTTCGGGAACTGGCTCAGGCAATTCCACCAGCTTAGATAACATCCTTCTTTTGCGTCCCAGATACCGCTGCTTGTTATCCATTTCCCTTATTCTCCTGCCCACATCATAACCATCCCTGCTGCCCTTCCGGGTAGGTCTCTTCAATTGTCTATAGAGTAAATGCAAACAACCGAAGAATCCGGCCTGATTACATTATGTGAATGTCCATCACTTGCTTTCCAGACATTCAGTTCAAGACACTGCACTTCCGTTTAGGGTCGACTCCTGTCCTTAAGCCATTGATTATATAAGCAGCGGCTAAACGACCGGAAATATCGAAAGTAGACATTCGGGACTAAGGTATCCCAAATTTCTCTCTTCAAGGTGAGGCCGCCAAAGACTGCAAGGCTTGGAGATAGGCTTTTCTCAAAATCCTCCCCTCAAGTGGGAGTGAGGGTATCTTTATATATTCATGGTGGGGCATGTTTCCCCTACCCCCCTTCCCCGAGGGTGCAGGAGGTAATCCTTGGCACACTGGTGACTGCTAAAGGCAGGTGCCTCAGCCTCTGGCTGGCACACTGGTGGCACAATTGACTGTGCCAAACAGCCATATCGACCCCTTTCCTCCATGGGGAAGCAATGGAATATATGAGGATAGAAAGGTACAATAACCGTTGTAAATCAGAGAGTTTCTGAGAAGAGAAGTACAA
>WTAT01000529.1 GCA_013139415.1 Desulforhopalus sp. | reverse complement strand
GATAATTGTTTGCATAGATTTCATGTTCATCATGTTTCTCCTTGTTACTGACCTCTGTTGCTACATTTCAAGCTTGGAAAGCTGATGACCTTGCAACAATAGAGTCAGCGTTGATATATTTTGAGTTACGGATCCAAATTCTGATGTTACAGACCCATTGTACCAATGATGAATACGTATGGTGGTTGAAATGAACATACATTTTTATAACAGTAACCATCTATTTTTGAAGAATGTTCATTGCGTTACAAGGGCTAACTTGTCATTAACGCGCATCCAGTGTGCGCCGTATTATTTGAACCGCTTACGGGTGTTTTTTAGCATTGTAGCCTAATTCCACAAATGACCGTTTTACCGTGCCGATTCAATCCACTGGCTTGTTTGTCTCGAAGTAGTACAAAGCGGTCATCGATATTTGTTCTTTATCCACCCGTCTATATTCGCATTGCGGCCATTCGAGTATAGGAAAAATAAGCACTCTGTAGCAAGTTGAGCGAACCGGGTAAGACTATCCTGGTATCCAGGATCCCCTATTGAGCGGGATGGTTGATCTATCGAGGATGTAAAATCACTGGAACTTCACTGCTTAGCTATGACTTGACCGCGTACGACACGAGTCCACCCCTGCAAACGGGCTGTTGCAGCAAGCTAATTTGTTCAACTGACCCGAAGGAAACCAATCATGCTCCTCAAGTTGCAGCAATTGGTGGAAGCGGATGGGCATCTGTTAGCCTGAGGGCAAGAATTGGCTAGAAAGAGACGCCAAGCACGGAAACATTCAAACGAGGGCGGCAGAATTCAGCAAGTTATCGCATCGATCCGGGTGAAAAAGCGAGGCGAAAGACTGTTCATTAACCGTGGACTTTAGGGAAGGGGGCTTTTATTCTTCCCATACCCTGATTATGAATGGTTTCCGCCCTCCCAACGTCCCTAGCTTGTAGTGAGCTCCGCAGGATTTTGAGCTTCTGTAATTGAGAGCACGTGAATGATTGCAGCAGTCAATGCAGGAACAATCCCGCGAACGCTATTTGTGTCCTGAGAAAGAGAAAATGTTGCATCGAAATAAAAAGGATAGTCTGAGTAACCAATTGCGCCATTCTGAAAATAGAGTGCCAGGCCTTTTTTCCTGGCCTATGGGGGTACTCAAGAGAATCGCCAGAACCTTCGGTTTATCTGAAAAACTGTTTGTAATTGTTCCACCGAAGGAACCTGAAAATCGCGCAGAGCGACCCGCTTTTCCTGCGCGATGTATTGTGTTCTCAGATACCGATAACGACGTGAACTCAGTCAAGAATACATTGAGTTTCGCCGGAATCCTCGACGAGAAAGGCGAGTTCAAAGACAATTTGGAAGGGATAACCATCTTTCATACAGGCGACCTGATAGACAAGAAAAATCCTGATCCTTCTGTTGTGGCATATTGGCAACTTCTTCAGCACGATGCCCTCACAAAGGGATGTCATATCAAGCTCATAGTGGGTAATCATGAGCAAGAAATCTGGCAAAAGATCAGGACAGGTGAAAAATTCGGAATGGGGGCGAAACAAGCCCATTGGCTCAACGAGTTCATTGAGAGTCTGGATTTATTCTATGTCGCCGGTCCTGTCCTTTTCATACATGGTTATCCGACACTCGAATTCTTGCAGACATTACTGCACTTTAAGAAGGTAACAGGAAAAGACCTGAATTGTTTTAATACTGATCATTATAAAAAAGCATTCAGATCTGTTAACGCCATGAGGCTATATGCCTATGTAAGAGAAAATCGGCAAACAAACTATTTGCTCTATGATGTGGCGGATGCGAGCCGCTACTACAAGAAACAAGGACGATTGGTTGGTGCTGTTCTTGCGCAGTTGAAGATCGATGTGGTTATACACGGACATAGGCCACAGCATTCCGGCGTACAGGTAGACTACGAGTTTGGTAAGTGGATCCCAAAGGTCAGAATGATAGGAAACGACACAATAGTGAGACGTAACGGAATCGGCGCGACCGTCATCAGGATGACATCGAGTGGGGCTTTAGATATAGTTTTTATCAATACGAAAACGGAATCTAAAAAACTGCGCAAAAAGGTACAGGAAGACCTTGTGGAGCCGTCTAACTAGCCCCGAAATCGGAGATATCAAATCCGCTGCGCAACGATAATGGGGACTGCATCCGTGCAAGCGGAGCAACACGGTGGGTGGCCTGGCCGCCGGAACCGCAACGGAATCTGGCGTCTCGCCTGCACAAACGGTTCAGGACAGCAACTGGCGGTATCGATCTGCAAATCCCTGCCCGTACTCAGGCACGAACACCACCCGATTTTGGTGATCAATCCGCATGATGCTGCTGGATACCAATTTCGTCTCAGAGTTGATGAGGCCACAACCTGATACACGTGTCATCAACTGGTTGGACGAACAACTGGAAAACAACTTGTCTATCAGCTCCATCACACAGGCTGAGATCGAGACAGGGATCACCATCCTACCCAATGGGCAACGTAAAGCCACTATTCAAACAGCGGCAACCGAATTGCTCGATACCTTTGAAGATCGTTGTTATCCGTTTGATTGTGCGTCTGCCGGTGCTTACGCTGAGGTTATTCGACTGTCTCGCCTTAAGGGTAGACCCACGACCACCGAGGATGCACAAATCGCAGCAATAGCTTTAACATATCAAATGATACTGGCAACAAGAAATACAACGGATTTTGATTTCATCGATATGTTGCAGCTTGTTAATCCCTGGGGAGCCTCAAACAGCGAGTAATATTCGAATGTACAGTTGCTGATTTGACGATCATTGTATGAATAATTTGAATGGCCGTATTTATCGTTTTTCTATAACTGCGATCAACAACCACGACCGTCCGATATGTGGCAATTCTAGCCTAAATCTACTTCAAGAGCGTATGGCTGTTCTACCGGCATTCCTGACTAATTTAGTAGGTTTTATGAATGACCGTCTTACCGTGCCCGGCAAGACAGCCCTTCTATCACCTGGCTTAACAGGCTCAAAATAGTACAAACAGGGCATCTATTCTATTTTTGTCATATACTTTTAAGTATGAGTTTATGCTCAATGTTAATAATTATATTTAAGCTAAGGAGGTATAACCATGGATACCAATCTTACTGACGTCATACTACATATCGACGAAGACCTGGACAACGAGCAACGAGAAACCATCGAGGAAAGCCTGCGCGCTCTGGATGGGGTCGTCAGTGTACATAA
>WTAT01000404.1 GCA_013139415.1 Desulforhopalus sp. | reverse complement strand
GAGCCTATGGAGCAAAGGTATAGGGATTGACGGCCTGTTTTAAAAGAGCCTATGGAGGCAAAGGTATAGGGATTGACGGCCTGTTTTAAAAGAGAGCCCATGGAGTAAAGGTATAGAGATTGAAGGTCAGTTTTAAAAGAGAGCCCATGGAGTAAAGGTATAGTGATTGCCGGCCTGTTTTAATAGCGACTATGGAGCAAAGGTATAGGGATTGACGGCCTGTTTTAAAAGAGAGCCTATGGAATAAAGGTATAGAGATTGACAGTCAGTGATAAAGGCACTCATAAATTAAAGGTATAGGAATTGACGGTGGAGTTGTTGTATTAGTTTTTTTTGATCTAAGGGTATAGGGATTGACGGTAAAGGTATAGTGTTGACATTGTGTCTATACCTTAGTATCTAAGAAGGAATATATTACCTCTCATCAAGGAGATGTTTTTTGTCAAAAATTGATAAATCGCCACTGATAGTACAATCCAACAAACTCGTCGAGTCTCGGTATACTCTGAGCGTGGGTGAACAGCGTTTAGTTTTTGCGGTCGCATCGATGATTCATCCAGATGATGTAGATTTCTATCCATATGAAATCACGATTCGTGATTTAGCGTCAATTCTTAATATCGATTTGAATAATGCATACAGGGACGCTGATAAAATTACAGATCAATTGATGCAGAGAGTTATTGTTATTTCTGAGGATGATGGGCCTTTGAAGGTTGGCTGGGTGTCTTCCTGTAAGTATAATAATAAAAAGGGATCTATCAGTTTTCGATTTGATCCAAGCTTGAAGCCTTACCTCTTGCAACTGAGGAGGGATTTTACTCAATCAAAGTTGACCATACTTGCCCAATTTCAGAGTATTTATTCAATAAGAATTTATCAATTATTAAAGCAATATCGAAAGATTGGCCACAGAGAATTTAGCGTTGATGAATTGAAAGAGATTCTTGGCATTGATAAAGGGAAGTATGTACAGTTTAAACAATTTAGGGCATGGGTTCTGAATCAAGCAAAGAAAGAATTTGAAAAGAAAGATGATGCCGGATTTTACCAATGTGATCTGTCTTTTAATTTGGAAACCATTCGAGAAGGAAGAAAAATAAACAGAGTTAAATTCATTATTGTTAACCAGGTGTATCAGGAGACTCTTCCTTTCATGGATACAAAATCAATTTTTCCAGTAGAACCTGAGCGATCATCAGAAAAGGAACTATTAGAAAAATTGGAATATTTTGGAATACCTCCTTTAAGAGCCAAGTCACATATTAATGACCTGGGAGAAGAGAAAACTCAACAAATCCTCGATTATTACAATGATCGTTTAGCTGCAGGTAAGGTAGATAAAAAATGTGGTGCTTTTTTGGCATATTTATTGAGAGAGAAAATCACTGGAAAAAGTGGTTTTGAAGCTGATCAGGAAGGGGCAAAAAAGAAAAAAAAGACACTAGAGAGGAATAGAAAGTTTGAACTAGAGAAAGCTGCTGAAAAAAGGTTCTCAGAGTTAGAAATAAAATTTCTCCAAAAAGATGAAAATTACAGGGATGAAATAGTTCAGAAATTCGAATCAAGTTTGCACCCGGTCGTACTTAAATCGTTTCGTGAAAATGGAGTTAATTCTATTCAGTTTAAAGAACAATTTTTGGAATTTGCTGACGAATATCTCTGAATTTGGCTGGTTTAATACTGCGATGTTGCATGGACTCCCTGAAAATCTCAATCTTTAAACACAAGGGGTGTCGGACGTCCGACACCCCTTGTGTTTATCTGTTGTGCTTCTTTCTTTGATTATGTTAGTGTTGAAAATCTTTTAGATTTGGCGTTTTTCATTACGTTCTATTGGGATATATTATTAAACTGGGTATCCAGTTAACTCAACCGACTACTATATGTTGTGGTTGGCTACCTGCAATTTTGATTGCGGCATCGATGCAAAATTAACCTGGTGCCTTTAATTCCAGACCTCGTGATTGGACAATGGTTCAGAAGTAAATGATTGGACGTATCCGTTAAGATTGTTCGCAATATCAGGTGGATACAAAAACAAGCAAAATGCACTTAGAAATTGGACACGAAACTATGTTGAGTGGTTCAAATTTGATGTTTTTACAACGAATGATCTGGGACATTATTGTCAAATTTTATATTTATGTCCAAAATACACCGTTGGCTTCAAATCATTTTTAACGAGGTCTGAATTCGGGAAAAATGGTCGTTTCTTGGGCACAGGTCCGTGAGTATTGAAACTATTCATCAATTTCCTAAAACTACCCAGATTCGTCTACATTACAAAATTGGGGGGGATCCTCACTCAACCATGACCATATACTACATGTAGTGGCTGGTTGAGTTAACTGGATACCCATTATTATTAAAATCGTAGTCCCCCTAAACCTCAGTTGGAAATATGAAAAAAATTATTTCTGTCATAAACCAAAAAGGTGGGGTTGGCAAAACAACAACATCCACTAACCTTTCCTGTGGTCTTGCTCTAGCAGGTTACAGAGTTTTGCTAATCGACCTTGATCCACAAGGGCACTCAACTATTGGCATGGGGATGGCTGATCATTGTGAGTACTTTGTACAAGACATTCTCATAAATGGAAAAAAGATCAGTGATGTTGTTTGCAAAACACCAACTGAAAATCTTGATATTGTCGCTTCAAATATTCACCTTAGCAAAGCAACCAACACGCTTTTCAATGAGCATTTTAGAGAAATGAGGCTAAATAACGCCTTATTGAAGGAAGCTGACAACTATGATTTTGTCGTCATAGATTGCCATCCATCTCTTGGTATTTTAGAAATTAACGCTCTCTATGCGTGTAATTTCATTTTAGTCCCGACCGATACCGGTCGCTATTCTCTGGAAGGATTTGCGGATCTGATCGACACTATAAGAAGCATTATGGGCCCAGACGAAGACATCAGAGACTATCTTAGAATTTTAGTGACTATCTTCGATTCCCGTGAAAAGGGAATCAATGACTGGGTAGACGAACAGCTAGCGGAATTTTCAGAAATCGTATTATCTACAAAAATAAGAAAAATCACAGGAATAAAGCAGGCCCAAATCGCTGAGCAACCGATAATGATTTATGACGGAAAAAGTCCAGGGACTGAAGACTACAATAAGTTAACTCAAGAACTATTATCAATATGGTAGATTTCAAAAAAAAAGTAGCTGGGAAGAAGACCAAGCTAGCTACTAAAACCCTTCAGGGAAGTGATACTGCGCTTGAAAATCCGGTTTTTCAACAATATATTGAGGGTAGTTTATATAAAGTCCCCCTTGAATCTATTGAGCCAGACCCGGATCAACCAAGAAAACATTTCGATAAAATCAAATTAGAGGAACTTGCCACGTCGATCAGCAGTAAGGGTGTCTTACAACCAATCATAGTAAGAAAAAATGATATAGATAAAATTGATGCGGATTTTTTGATAATCGCAGGAGAACGCCGTTATCGAGCTTCAAAGATTGCAAAAATAGAGACAATACCTGTAATTTTCTCCAAGGGAGATCCTGCTGAAATAGCACTCATTGAAAATATACAAAGGGATGATTTAAAACCGATTGAAGAGGCGTACGCTTACAGCAGAATCATGGAAAGCCATGGATACAACCAGAACCAGTTGAGTGCAGTAGTAGGAAAAGCCAGGACTACAATCAATGAAATACTGACTCTTAACAAACTTCCAGAGGACTTAAAAGATGAGTGTCGGACGTCCGACACACCGAAAAACGTTCTATTGGAGATCGCAAAAATAAAAGATCATACAGAGATGACTTTTCTTTATAACAAAGTTAAAAACGAAAATCTTACCGTTGCTAAAATCAGGCAACTAACAAGACCTAAACCTGTAAGAACGCTTACTCCGATGGACAAAAGAGTTATCGCCAAAATCCATGAAGTTAAGCGCTTGATACCAAAGATAAACAGAGTAGAACTAAGCAGTGATGATAAAGAGACATTGTGGGAAGAATTGAGTGAATTGCAAGATGCCATCTCAGGTTTATTATCAAGTTAAGCCGTAAACCTGTCCTTCGCAAAAATTAACACGTGGCAAATATGTCGTAACACATCATGCTCTGTGCAGTGATTGAATACAATTCTCCAGAGTCAGGTTTTAAAACAGACGATTTCAAGGCGAAATCTTTGATTGAGATCGTTTCCTGGCACAGATCAGCAAAGATCGTTTGATGCTTTTAATATCAGAACGATTTATATTTTAGGCCGCTTTTTTCCGCTCGTATCGATGATGTAGCCCTGTCCTTCGCAAATATTCATACTTCCGGAAATTATTGACAAATTTGCATGCTCTCCTTTAAAACCTCCCCCGGTTTTTTTCACTCTCCAGTTTACCGAACGTCAACTAACTGTCGTCGGTACATGCC
>WTAT01000065.1 GCA_013139415.1 Desulforhopalus sp. | reverse complement strand
TAGCCTTAAGAACTTTAGCAGAGTCTTAAGTACTTCCTGTTGACGCATCACCACAATGTATCACTGAGTTCTGCCGTAATTTCAATGACTAGTGGACAGTAGCAATATATTATTCTGATTCAGTAGTATCCGGTAAGAAATTTGCGTGTAAAAAAAATAATATTTTTCACGACTTGGAGCATTATTTTCTTGACAAATAAATAAAAAAACTCGGTCCGCTCCCTTAAAAGACGGGCTAAAGCGCTCCATGACAAACTGCAGGCAGAGTTTTCCTCACCTGAAAAACCTCCGCATTTCATCAATGAATGGCTGGCGCTTTATGCCATCGCAGTAAATGAAGAAAACGCCGCAGGAGGAAAAATCGTTACGGCACCTACTAACGGCGCAGCGGGCGTGATACCTGCAGTGATCAATTATTACCTCAAATTTTGTGCTGGTGCACACTTAGACGATGTAAGGAATTTTCTGCTTGTTGCCGGGGCAATTGGCGGGATTATCAAGCATAATGGCTCGATATCCGGGGCAGAGGTGGGGTGCCAGGGTGAGGTCGGTTCCGCCTCTGCCATGGCCGCAGCTGGACTCTGCAGTGTCTTGGGCGGGACAAATGAACAGATAGAAAATGCTGCCGAAATCGCCCTGGAACATCATCTTGGTATGACCTGCTGCGACCCGATAAATGGCCTGGTTCAGATTCCATGCATTGAGAGAAACGGTTTTGGCGCGGTCAAGGCAGTTACAGCGGCCTCTTTAGCTCTCCGGGGGGATGGTGGTCATTTTGTCTCTTTGGATAACTGCATTAAGACGATGTACGACACAGGGAGGGATATGCATACCAAGTATAAAGAAACCTCTCTGGGCGGCTTAGCTGTTAATGTTATTGAATGTTAAAACCCCTCACTAATTATTCAAGGTGGCCTTTATTACTCGCCTGCAATTGGGGGAAATCTTTTGGTACCCCTGGCCTGCATGGTGATGGTTTTAGTCACAATGTAATCCTTTTCATCACCACACATTTTTTACACATCTCCATCTTTTTCTCCCATGTGGCATGGATGACGTTGTCACAGATGGTACCACCAATAAACCAGCATAAATCGCCTGAATTGAATTCCCAGGCCGGGCATTGCGTCTTTTTTTCTTCCGGGCAGTTGCGAATATCCCAGCAATTAATTTTTTCCTGGTGAGGATGGATTTTTTTTGCCAGCAGAAAAATCAGCTGACGCTCCACATGGCTTGGTATTGTACGCCACCCCTGTTCATAGCTACATACAGCTTTAAGAGAGATTCCCAGAAGGCTTGCAAGTTCTTTCTGGGTTTTGGCTAATTTTTTCCTGATGTCGACGAATTCTTTGCTGTCCATATCTTTTTTCTGGGGTGAAAGATTGATGTTTGAGGTCGGCGAAATTATCCTGTCAGGTTATAAGCGTATTGTCTCTTGTTTTGTGAAGTTTTTTTGAGCATACTGCAAGACGTTGACACAAGCTCTGCGTACCCTTTAATGCAGAGATGACTTCATTCTATAATATATATGCCACAGTGTAACATGTATTGTGCCTCATATGCAAACACAGAGATGCAAACTATAAAATCAACTATGCAAAGAAAAATCGGAACCACCAGGGGATACAAAATTTTTATCAGATTTATTTTTCTTTTCATGTTGTTCACGTTGCTTGTCGGATGTGTGCAGGAAAAAAAAGTCAAACCCTTGCAACTCGGTGATACCGCACCTGATTTTGTGGTGAAGGATTTGGAAGGTAAGGTAACTGTCCTCTCCAGTTTGCATGGTAGTCCGGTGGTGCTCCGCTTTTTTGAGACGAATTGTCGGTTCTGTCGGGCCGATACTCCCGCATTTTCCAAGTTTTTTACTGAGCATAAAGACCAGGGGCTAAAGGTTTTGTATATTGGAAGTTTTTATGAAAATGTGGAAGATTTGCAGGTTTTTGCCGATGAATTGGGAATAGTTTTTCCGATTGCCATGGATAAAAATGCTGGACTCGCTGATCTGTATGATATCCGTGCCTACCCTCAGACTATTTTTATAGGTCCGGACCAGAAGATACTGGCGGCTATTCTTGGTGGAGTGGGTGAGGCGGAATTGCAGGAAATTATGGGTAAATATTTAGTGCCTTACTCTAGATCTTCTGTCATAAAAAACAAGAAATCTGGAGAGTGTATTGAAATTGGTAACTTAAAGTGACCACCAAGGCACTTATCCAGGCTTATTTTCCCGTTTACCGGGGTTAGAGCCTTAGAAATTTGTTTCTTGTGTCTTTTCACAAGAAATAAATTTAGTGAAGGCTCTTATACCCCCCCCCTGAGGGGGTATTGTGCTGACCAGAGTACACCTCAAGGGAGGGCATTGGAAAGAATACCCCTCAGGGGGTAAAATCATCAACCGATAAAACAATCAACCAATTTAACCAATTAAACCAATGGGAGAGAAAATGAGAAAATGGATTGTGGCAGTAACTGTTTTATTCCTGGCCTTTTCGGTTCAGGGAACTATTGCCGCTGGTCCCAAAGCAGGGGAAGGGATAAACAAACAGAGTCGATGTCCTGTGTGTGGTATGTTCGTAGCGAAATATCCCCAGTGGCTTACCCAGGTGAATATGTCTGACGGCAGTTCCGAGGTTTTTGACGGGGTGAAGGATATGATGGCCTATTATTTTTCACCACAACAGTTTGGTGCTGCCAAGGGTCTTACTGTAGACGAAATTTGGGTCAAAACTTATTACAGCCAGAACTGGGTCGATGCTAAAAAGGCCATATTTGTTCTCGGCAGTGACGTGTACGGCCCCATGGGACATGAGCTCATACCGTTTGCCAGCCAGGCCGGAGCTGAAAATTTCTTCAAAGATCATCACGGCAGCAAGATCTATAGTTTTGCCGAAATCACCCCTGAAATTGTTGAATCATTAAGGAAAGGTCATAAGATGAAGGGAATGAAATAAGGAAGATTATGCGGGCTTCTACATCTTTGCTGATGTTGTTGGTGGTCTTTTCTTTGCTGGCGTGTGGTCTTACCTTAAAGATAATTGCCAAAAGGAGTGGGCAGGAAGAAAATTTTCAAGAGCTCCGGAAGGTGGTCTTCTGTCTTGGCCTGTCAGATTTAGCTCTATCCACTGAAGCGCGCTATACACGCCACCCTGCAACCAGTGATCCGGTAGTGGTGTCAATGGATCATCCGGGAGCAATTGACCATTTTCCTTCCACCTTTTTCTGGGCGCCGGTCCGGTAGCTTATGACGACGAACCCACTTGGCCGGCTACTGAATATCCTTGACTACGCCCTGTATTCATTGAAACGAAAATTCCTCAAGAATGCCAGCGTATTTGTCATATTTACCCTGGTTATTTTTCTTTTTGGCTCTTTCCAACTGGTAAGCAAGGCCTTGACAGAAGCAGCGGGAAAGATACTCGCCACGGCACCGGACATTACCGTTCAGCAGATGTCTGCCGGCAGACAGGTCTCCATTGCTGCTTCGGCTAAAATCGAGCTTGCTTCAATTTTTGGCATTAAGAAAACAGACGAGAGGATCTGGGGTTATTATTTTGACGAGGATAATGGTGCGAATTATACAGTGATTGGTGTGCAATCACTGTTTGAAGAGAGTCCCGAAACTCAGTTGTTCGGCTTATCTGAGGGACGGTTGCCTGGGGTAGGCGAAGGCGGGAAAGTCGTTATCAGT
This sequence comes from Desulforhopalus sp., assembly GCA_013139415.1. Taxonomy (GTDB): domain Bacteria; phylum Desulfobacterota; class Desulfobulbia; order Desulfobulbales; family Desulfocapsaceae; genus Desulforhopalus_A. Next base: position 2,372 of record WTAT01000065.1, on the reverse strand, counting down.
GAAAATGTTCGCAACCATCTACAACTCGGAAACCGAAAACATTTTTCTTTATTTAGACCGGATCTCAGCCAGGCATCTTTTGAAACAGTCGGTCTGTTTGACAGAAAAGGGGATATCCTTACTGCGGATTTGATTCTGATGAGTCTCCCTGATGCCAGGGATCTTTTTGCCATTCCTGAAGGACTTGTCACTGACCTGCTTGTCTACGTGGCTAATCCGAATGAGATTGATACAATTGCCGTTAAAATCAGTGAGAAGTTGCCTGGGAGCAGGGTTCTTACCAGGAATCAGATCCTTAAGACCTATAAGGTCGTTTTTAACTGGCGCAGCGGGCTGGGGACTATCTGTTTACTGACGGCCCTTGCCGCTTTTGTCATCCTTGCCTGGGATAAAGCATCCGGTCTTTCCCAGGAGGAGATGAAGGAGGTTGGTATCCTGAAGATCCTTGGCTGGCAGACCAACGATATAATTTTTCTGCGATTTTGCGAGTCCCTGTCGGTCTCTTTCCTGGCCTTTCTGGCGGGATATTTACTTGCCTGGATGCATGTTGTTTTTTTTGACGGCACACTGTTTCGGCCTGTTTTTCTAGGCTGGTCGGTTGTTCGACCCGTTTTTTCTCTGGTTCCACCCTTTGTCGTTGAGGATCTGCTGCTTGTTTTCTCTATTTCGGTCATTCCCTATCTCTGCGCAACGGCAGTACCTGCCTGGCGGGCTGCCACCGTTAGAGCTGATTCGGTGATCTGATATGTTAGTACCTTACTCTTGAAAGCCTGTCAAAAAAAACAAGAAAATGAAGAGTATTGCTGAAACTAAAGACTTGAAAATACTACCAAGGCACTTATCCCGACTTACTTCCCGTTTATCGGGGCTAGTTGACCTTGAAGATGTGACGAAAATTTACAATCAAGGCCAGGCAAACGAGGTAATTGCCCTGAAATCCGTCAGTTTAACTGTTGCGCAAGGTGAGATGGTCTGTGTGCAGGGGCCGAGTGGTTCGGGAAAGACAACACTACTTTCCATTATCGGCTGTATTTTTTCCCCGACCAGTGGTAGAGCAACGATTGGAGGTAAAAAGATATCCCGCCTGCCTGATCATTTTCTCACCCGCTACCGGCGAGAACTGATTGGTTTTGTCTTTCAGAATTATAACATGATCGACCACTTGACCGTTCTGGAAAATATCACTTTGCCCCTTATCCCACTAGGAGTGTCTCCCCGGGCCCGCGAGAGGAAAGCCGATCAACTCCTTGAAAAATTTGGCCTGAGTCATCGAAAAAAATTCACTGTCAACCAGTTGAGCGGAGGGGAACTGCAGCGGACGGCAATAGCTCGCGCATTGATAAATGATCCTCCAATCATTGTCGCTGACGAACCGACCGCGCATCTTGACGGGAAACTTTCGCTGGAGGTGGTGGATATGCTGGCCGCCCTGAGAAAGGATGGGAGAACCGTGATAGTCACTTCCCACGATCCGATTGTGAGCGGACATCCGGAAATGGCCAGGATAATCGAGGTCAGGGATGGGGTAATCCTTGAGGCTACGCCTGCGGGGTGAGCGGAAGCTATGCTACTTAATTCCTGGTCGATTACCCTTTTGGTCATCTCTGGTGCATCGTTTTTTTTGGCAGGGGGTGCTGTTACAACGGCAATCAGGATCCTGAGGTTCTGGGATGCTGAGGCCGACACGGCCCGACAAATCCAACTGGAAAATGAGACCTGGTTGTCAGCACTCCTTATGGAGTATGGCATGGTACTACAGCTTGTGGCTCTGCTTCTTCTGGTCCTGGCAGCCGACAGTTATTCAGAGATCCTGGTTGGGGCGATGTGCGCCGCCGGGGCATTTCTCGTCAACGGATACGGCATACCTCTTCTGCTGGTAAAAATCCTCGGCATATTTCTTTACGGTTTCTGGATTGTGCTGCATCGTCTGGATATCAGTTCCGAATATTTACCTCTGACCCGTACTAAGTATTTGTATTTGCTTGTGTTGATGCCTCTGCTGCTGCTCGACATGATTCTGCTGCTACTGTATCTGGTGCAGCTGGAACCGGATATTATCACCTCCTGTTGTGGCGTGGTCTTCGGCAGTGCGAAGGGTGACGGGACCAATCTTATCGGGCCGATGCCGATTGGCCTGGTCATGTCCATTTTTTACGGTTTAGCTGGAGTGTTGTCTGTTTTTGGCTTTGTTTTGCTGAAAAGAGTCGACAAGGGTATTTGCCCCGGTGAAAGAATAATCGGCATCCTTTTCAGTCTGTTATGGATGATCTTTTTCTCTTTGTCCCTGCTGGTTATTACCGCAGTAATCTCCTCTTATATTTATGGCATGCCTTTCCACCGTTGTCCTTTTGATATCCTGAAAAAGGAGTACA
>WTAT01000371.1 GCA_013139415.1 Desulforhopalus sp. | reverse complement strand
TTCATCTTCGAGGTTTATTGGGTTGACGCTAACTCGATACTCTTCAGACTCGACCTGCATGGAATTTACAATCCGACGTTTGCCGTCAGCGATCGTTTTGTCGACTATATTCACCAGGTCGGGTATTACGTCTTTGAGCAATATCCTTATCGGGACCCCAAATTTTTCGTGTGCGATATTGTTAGCCTGGAAAATAACTCCGTGCCGGTCAACAGCTAACAGGCAATTTCTAGAAACGTTGACAATCGCTTGACTAAGTACCCGCCAATGGTGTGGTGGGTTGTACATTAGATCTTCAATTTCCTGAGGCAAGTCGCTGTTTTTTTTCATTGTTCTTTCTTGTTGTGAGAGATGTGGCGGTTATGTTTCTTCCAATGGTGAGGAAGTTACGATCTTGCATTATACAGAAATGAATTAAATATTCACAATAGAATATTTCAAGTTAGTAATTTGGGTTTTTTGGCATAGAACCCCATCTTGGCAATTTGAGGTAGGTTGGAGTAAGTAGACACCAAATGTGATAAAATAAATCTACAGGAGGTGTTCCTATGAAGAACGTACCCTACGGTAAACACACAAAGGAATTGCGCAAAGAGACTGTGAAATTAGCTACTTAGGGTTGATTGTCAGCACCGGAGGCATCTCGTCGCCTTTCACTGCCAAAATCCACTCTTGAGAACTGGGTAAGGTTTGAAAAGAAAGGTTTATTAGGTCAAGTTGGAACGAATCAACACCCTCTTACAGAGATAGAAAGAGAGCTGGCCCAGGCAAAGCGAGAGTTAGCACACGTCAAGATGGAGCGAGATATATTAAAAAAGGCCGCAGCGTATTTTGCCAAAGAGTCGTTGAAAAATACGCGTTAATGACAGAGTTGCGACTCAAGTATCCTGTAGCAGCAATGAGTGAACTTTTTCGTGTGTCGAGAAGCGGTTTTTACTGCTGGTTGAACCGCGAACCTTCCTTGAGAGAGGCAGAAGAAAAGATACAAAACAACGACAAACTCTCGGCACAATTTGCCGGTTGCCGATAACTTTCTGGATCAGCAATTTACTGTTGATTGTCCGAATGCGGTTTGGTTGACAGATCTCACTTATATAGCTACCGATGAAGGTTGGCTCTATCTCGCCGGGCACAAAGAGATATGTTCACCGGCGAGATCGTGGGATACGCTTTGGCTGAAAAGATGACAAAAAGTTTGGTGAGAGCATGCAAAACCGTAAAGTCGGTCGTCCCAGAAAATACGGTGATCGCCTTGGTAATGTCGTCGATGACATGTGCAGCTAAATTGAAAGAAAAGGCACAGGCATATACTGTTTTTTTTCTTTACGGCAAGCAAAGAGAGGTGCTGGCTTATTCGCAGACCGGTATGCTAAAAACGATGAGGTGTCCAGTTCGTGTTGTCTGGGGATACCGACAAACATGGTATCTCGCACTCATGACAACTGATTTGACGCTCTCAGTTAAACAGATAATTGAATTCTACGGAGCACGATGGAAGATTGAAGCGGGCTTCAAAGAAATCAAGCAGGAGATTGGTAGTTCAAAATCACAGACACGAAATGCGGATGCCGTGCTCAATCATCTCAATTTCTGTATGTTGGCAACAACATTGACATGGGTTTATGCAGATCGGTTGCAATGTGCACCAGATCGAAAATATAAAATCCGAGGCCGAACCGGATTTGCATTTTCTGATGTACGAAGAATTATAGGGGAGGCAGGATTGCACCAGGATTTCAATCGATTTGCCCACTGCCAGCGCAAAGACCACAAAAATCTTTCGTAAAAACGTTGCTGCGCATGGTAGCTTGAAGGCAGGGGTATTTAAACTATGTAAATTTACAGGAAACTTGAGATCGAAATCTTATCAATTGTACCATCTTTTCTCATTTCAGCTATTACTTTGGAAAATTTTTCTGCAATTTCTTTGTTAATGTTTTTTTTTGAAAATCCTAAATATGTTTTGGATGAACTCAAGAGAAAGTCTTTATCTGTTCCTGTCATTCTTACTATTTCAATCCTATCCCTGTAACCCAATTTCTTTGCAAGAAATAAGATATTCTTCTTTTCCCCAATGAACATGTCAAACCTGTTGCGAATAAGTTTTTTAATATTAAGTGGGTTATTGCGAACTTCTTCGATACTCATAAATTGTTTTTTATCTATCGCCTCCTGGAGGATTCCCCCATAAACGAATCCTCTTGAGATTCCCAATCTTATTTTCCCCACATTTGCAAGGTCTTTATCTAAAGTAAAATCGGACTCTTTTCGTTTAAAGCAATACCATTCTTCAACATCAATCTCCTCGTATGGATAATGCAGGTATTCTGCTCTTTCTTTGTTGTATGCTGCATCTATGATACCGTCTGCTGTTCCATTTTTAACCATTAAAAGGGCTCTTTTCCATGTAACAAATCTAATTTTGCAATCATATCCCATTCTTTTCAACCCTTCTATTACGATCTCAACATTTGACCCTTTAGGCTGACCGTTGTCAATATACTCGTCGGGCGGGCTCTCAAGAGTAACGAGAAGTAATGTTTTGGCAAAGGCATTAGGGGGGAAGGAGATGAATAATACAAACATTAGAAAAACAGTTCTTTTGACCATCATGCCCTCGTTACTATCATAAAATAAATTTCTAATTGCCACCAACCTTCAGCTATGATGAAAATCTCACAGTGTGGTCACCCTATTATACCTTAGGCATGGCTTCTGTTGCAATTTCAATAAGGCTCCGGTTTACTACTCCATCATCCCCACTTAGAAGTGCATTCCGGTCCAAACGCACAGAATCAAAATATGCGTGCTCATGATATCTGTCCTTCGTCTGGGGTTTTCTCATTGAGTGCACCTCTTATTATATCATCGTTTTTCCGCAGAACAAGAGAGACGACTTTAGATGAGAGGGACATGGTTGGAGATGTCAGAAAAAAACATGTTGCTCGCACAATAGGGTTGAACAGTAGCTTACCGATGGCGTGGTAGATTTGGCGGCATGACGTACTTAATGCCAATCGGCTAAAAATCCACGGAAAATAAAGCTCTATTAAAAAAATAGAGTCAGGGGTGCGAAAGATATTTGGGTGAGATTGCCTCCCAGTAAGCGAAACGCTTATGTATCTTTTTCGTTCCATTGCACCTCAAACCCCAAAAACGTAACGAGTCGGGCAAAATTTGAAAGTCATGAGCGTTGTGGCTTGATATCGCAGAATCACCGACTTTCAGAAGTGCCTCCCCCGGTTTTGCATGCTCTCATCATCAAGATAACCACTGTCATCAACTATATCTGCTAACCGCATCATGATATGGCCAAGTGAGTACTGCTGCCGCAACTCCATGAACGCTCTTGGACCACCACAATCCTCGGGGGGACAGGAACGCCTGCCATCGATGCATATCGGATAATGTCGTAGGGGATCGGGTGCCAGAATATCCTCGACACGGATCTGGTGCCGCCAATCGTCTGTGAAATCGTATTCATAGAGAAAGGTTTCATTGATACGGAATCGAAAATCATTTAACCTGACTCTACATAGATCGTCGCTGAATGACAGTCCGCCTGTTCGGGCAGTCCCGTATTGTTTGCCGTGTATTCGAAACATATGGAGATGGTCCGACCAGCCCATGGTAATTTGTAGGATGTGGTGAAAATCAGTGATTATGCTAATGCTCCGCACCAATAGGCGGCTCCAGATCATCGGGCTTTGGCATCAAATAATCTGGATCAGATATCCAGCAGCAACACTTTCAACTGATATATGTAGGGTTCGGAGGGCTCAGACATACTATATGTATAGCACTATACATATGTAAGAGGCAATTGTACTTGAAAACCTCCCCCGGTTTTTTTCACTCTCATATCGCAGCTATGTTTTCATTGGGCCTTAAGAGGTTGAATAATGCTCAGAAATATGTAAGGGTTTGTGACGATGTTACGGTGTAAAACGACCTCTCCCTGTTGGTTTAAAATACAGATATACATTTTCTTGGTATGGAGATCGATGCCACAATAATACTTATTCTGCTTGGTTTAAAATTTCATCTGGTCTCCTCTGGTGGTGGTTGAAGCCATGTGTCGCCTTTTTGCAGGATTTTTTGGTGCCGATTGAAGCGCAGTAGAAAGGAGAAAGCTATGTCGTTGTCGTCTGAAAGCATAAGAAAAAGCCCGCTATCACTACAACTGACCTTCTACATTATCATCTACAGCCTGTTGTTGACCCTGGTGAGCGCGGTTCTGCAGGCCACCCTTGAATACAGGCAGAGCCTGCAAGCTATTCAGGCCAACCTGCAACTTATAGAAGACAGTTATCTCCAGACGATAGCCGCAAGCAACTACGACGTTAACGAGGATTTACTGGAGGTTCAACTACAGGGCCTGATCCAACTCAGAGATATTGTGTACGCCGAAATAACCGAGCCGGATAGAGCGGAAACATATATGCTATCTGCGGGCAATCCCGCAACGCGAAGGGATATCGAGCGGACATTTCCTCTGCGTTACCAGACAGCAGATGGAGAAACGTACGAAATTGGAACGCTGACCGTTGTTGCCAACCTGGACGGGCTTTATTCCCGGCTTGGAGAACGCATCGCGGGTATCTTGGCCGAAAATGTTTTGCGGATTTTCCTCATCACCCTGTTCATGCTCTTTCTCACTCGGTCAATTGTAACGCGCCATTTAAGCAAAATTGCCTCATACTCCGACAAGGTCAACCTGGTCCAACTGGAGGAACTGACTCTGGAGCGCTCTGCGGGTAAATGGTTCCGGCCTGATGAATTTGACCGGCTTGTGGCGGC
>WTAT01000423.1 GCA_013139415.1 Desulforhopalus sp. | reverse complement strand
AGTGAGGCACTAACCTGGTTATTGAGGTGAAAATATAACGGCTGGTTCTCTGATATTATTTGAGTTCTTACCCGCCGTTACATTTCATAGCACAATTTTAAGAAGTCGATGTTGATGGAGGTTTAGCATCACCGCCAGCAGTAGCGGTTTGTAACTTCTGTTCAGAGGTTTTAGCTTTTGATGGTGTAGCCTTTGGAGGCACATTTGCGGAAGAAACAGAAGTCGATGCAGGCTTAGCAATACTCGCCGAAGTAGACGCCTGTGATTTCTGCACAGAAGTTTTGGCTTTGGATGGCGTAGCATTTGGAGATACACTTGCAGCAGAAACGGAAGTCGATGCTGGCTGAGCAACACTCTTAGACGCCTGTGACTTCTTCACAGAGGTTTTTGGTTGTGGCTTTGTTTTTCTTCTACTCGCAGTCTTCTGAGAAGTTGCAGCAGCTTGCCGACTCGACAGAGACTTCTTCTCGGTACTGTCTTTTATGGTACTGTCTTTTATGGTACTGTCTTTTATTATTGAAGAAGCAAAAACCTGTTCTACCTGCTCAAAGCCTGTGTCAACAATGCCTTTAAGATAATTTGTACTTTCCAGATAGCTGGAACTCCAACGGAGATAGCTTTCTTTACTAATACCAGGGAGCCAAGTACACTGTTCCAATGTTTTTTGCAGTAACTCTTCTGAACTGCTCTGGTATCCTGACATTAACTCAAACATCTGGCCAGCTGCAGTTTTTTGATATCGTATTGCTTCTGATATAAAAGCTGAATTATCCATTTTTATTACCCTCTCAACTATACAACGTTATCTCGCTGTACTTTTATTTACTTTCAACGAGTTTTTCCAATTCAGCAAAACCCTTATATACAGCCTTCTTATATTCTTCTCTCGCACTTTTGACAATTTTCATTGAAGCACTGATGGGCTTTTTCGACTCTTCGGTAATCCAAGGAGATTGGCTCAACAGGCCATCCATTAGATTTTCAGAATAATCCTGCAAAGCGGTTACTCCGGTAAAAGTCTGGTCAAAAGAAGCTTTTTGAAAATCAATAATTTGTTTTGTTATTCCTGTTAGTTCCATCTTTAATCCCCTTTGAAACAAAATTTATGAATACTTAAGCTTCACTTCTCTGCGAACCTGAAAATATTCAGTATTATATGAAGAAGTATTTCCTAAGAATAATAAACAACCCAATATAACTTTGTCAAGCCAGTTTTTGTGCATTGCGTCATTTCCTTCCGCCGTAACACGCAGCGCTCGGAGATGGAGACTCTGGGTGTGCCGCACTTTAATATCACGCGCACTTTATCGCAGGCAAATAAAATGCTGCAATGTAACATGATTTCTTTAAGTATTTAAAAAATTATATCCAGCAGGAGAACATTTATACAATCAAGGGAAAGGAGATGCCAGGGCAACACAATGCCGGCCGAACCTCATTACCGAAAAGCACTGAATCTCACCATTACATCTCACCATTACATCTCACCATCACTTTCCATCTCACCATCACTTTCGGCTTATCAGAGAACCCTTTGTCATTCTCACCGATACATCACTACAACGAGCATAAAGTCGACGCCCATATCACCTTTGTGCACTGCAGCATCAACGGTCTCGTTATGGCCTTATAGCCAATTGAGAAGTAACCATTTCAGAAGTCTCTACATTCTATATACTACATAGTGAAACCATGTTTATTGACAGGAAGTATGCTGCGTTGTAACATATGGATAACTACACATGGACTGAGTTCTACTCTGTCGACATTTTTCGGGAGACCTCGGCAACGACAGGCGGCAACGTTACACCCTGTCAACACATGCCCATGACAATGCGTTACACATCCAGCAGAAACTTCCAATCCCCAGACAATACAGGCGAAACGTGGAAAATATTATTCTCATCAAAAAGTACCCAAACCGCAGGCTCTATGACACTCAAGCAAGTAGCTATATTACTATCCACGATGTTGCCGAGTTGATCAAAGAGGGGAACCGGGTCGAAGTAAGGGACGTAACAAACGATGAAGACGTTACAGCCCTTGTACTCACGCAGATCATAATGAATAAAGCCAAAAATAATCAGGAAGTCCTGCCAGTCTCCTTACTGCACCTCGCCATCCAGTTCGGCGAAAACGAGCTCCACGAATTCTTTGACAAATATTTGGAAAAAACCATGGAAAACTACTTAGTTTACAGAAAAGCGACAGACAAGCAAGTCTCTAGCTACCTGGATATGGGGATGGACTTTTCAAGTCTCGCGGAAAAAACCCTAAACGATCTGAAATCCATGAACATCTTCGCCGAAACTTTCAAGCATTATGGTGACAAAAAATAACAAGAAAACACGCTAACCCCGGTAAACGGAAAAATAAGCCGGGACTCAGTTCAGTACCCCCTTGAGGGGTGTAAGTGCCTTGGCGGTAACTTTAAGTTTATAATTACAATGCTACTCTTTAGATTGTTTGTTTTTCATGACAGGAAATCTGAAGTAAGGCACTAAGCGACACTGCCATCATCTTCCGTAATCTCCAGGTGAAAAAGAACCGGCCCACGGTAACTCTGCTCCCCGAATACCGTATCCAAAGCGCATCCTGATTCCGGATGAGACCATGAAGTGGCTATGGCTACATGCCCTTTCGGGAAGGGCGTCACCTCGACATCAATAAAATCAAGAGGAGCGAGCGCCACCTCTTTTTCCACCAGATCATCCTGCTCCCCATAGCAAATCAGCCACTGAATATTTTTCTCTTTCATAGCGTGAAAATTGAGTTTTTCCCCAAACATAGTGATAGGCAAAGTACCATCTTCAGCAACCGGATTATTGTAAGAGAGATAACTCAACTCAGTAACGGACAATGGCAGATCGGAGCGCTCATTTTGTAACCAGTAGTTAAGCGCCAAAACCGTCTTGTTGATCGAAGACCTGGACCCGGGCTTTTCCTTCAACATCATGATATCTCGGACAAAAGCGACCAAAGGGCCCGAATCATCCATACTTTTTAGCTTGTACACCCAGCCCATAAGATCACCACTGGCCACCTTGTTGCCACTGGCGAGCATTTTACTGCCATAAACAAGATCATTAAACTGATCAGGCAATTGGCGAAGAAAGTTCCCAAGCCCCGTACTACGGGTTCCATCCATAGGGGCAACGCAGGTGATCAGAGCATCAACGAGGCCATCGAGTTTTCCACTAAGAATATTGCATACTGATGAAAAACCGCCCTGACAATACCCGTTCAAGGTCACCTTACGACCATGCCTTGCCTTGATTTGTTCGCAAAAATACTTCGTATCGCGTGCATCATCCTCAAGACTCATAGTCTGAACTGCAATTGTTGCATCTATATCTTTCATTATTCTGATATAGGTGGGAATACCCTTATTGGCAAAACAATGGGCATAGCTCTTTTGTTCTTTCGGCAGAAAGGAGAGAATATTTGCTCCAAGTACAAAGGGAGGGACGATAATAATAGGTTTCATCCCATTATCTGTTTCGACACCTTCTTCACTGGGATTTACCTGGCGCAGAAAAAACCTGTCGGTTTCCGCAATCAGGCTTTTGGGATGGCGCTCAAAATGAAAACCGTATTCCGGCTCTATACGCGCAATTGCCTCCGGGTACTCCTCCAAGACTCTGCGTAACATCCTGTCCTGGCTTGCAAAATAATCTTCTAACTTTTCTCCTTCGGTGGCAAATATTGTCGCATGCCAAGCAGAAAGAAGACGCCCCAACTCATGACTACCGTACTGCCCCAAGGTTTCAAGAATGCCCTGGTTGTATTTTGAGAGCAGGTTATAATTAAAACTGAGCAATTCACTGTAAGCCTGGAAATTTTCATGGAAAGGACGTTCCCAAAAACGAACTTCTTCCACTTTGGCAAAATTTTCCGTGGCGGCGAGCAATGGCACCATAAAGTCCTGCCCGTAAGCATTCATCCCTTTAGCGTAATTAAGCGTTGCCACAAGCTGCGCAATCTTGGCCGGATTCCAACCATAGAATGGTTCAAAAAAATCGCGTTTGGGATTCCTGTCAATATCTTCCATTTTGAGTGCCCCTCCCCTACCCTAAAAAAGAGACATGCCGACAGATGACTCTGTCGGCATGTACTGATCCTACGAAGAACATTTCTTTTGCCTTACTTCTTTTCCAGCATTTCCTCAAACTTATCATAACCTTCTTCGACTGCTTTCTTGTAGTCAGCGCAAGCCTTTTTCCCCATCTCAACCGATGTTTCAAGAGATTTTTTGTTTTCCTCGGTGACCCCTGGGAGCTTTTCAATGTAACTGCCAAGCATCTTCTCAGTTTGTTCCTGAACCAAGACCATAGCGTTAAAGCTATTATTAAAAACTGTTTTCTGAAATCCGAGAGCCTGCTTTGCCATCTGTGTTGTTTCCATTGTTTTTTCTCCTTGTTGTCAATATGAACTAACCCCGGTAATCGGGAAAATAAGCCTGGATAAGTGCCTTGGTGGTCAATTTAAGTTTCCAATTTCAATACACTCTCCAGATTTCTTGTTTTTCATACCCCTCAAGGGGGTATTGAACTGAATGACAGGAAATATGCAGTAAGGCACTAAATTATAGGTTTAGGCGACAAGTACTATTTCCTATCAATGGTTTCATAATATAGTCCACAAATCCACATTGTCAAGAAAAAAATGTTGCAGCGCACAACGCAGAAATCGATCTCAAAGACCCTGAACGACCTTCGATATTCCTAGCATAAACAGCACTATAAGAACAACAAAAAAAGACAAAAAGTTGTTCTATGAATATTTTTTGCTGCGCCGTAACAGGGAGCGACCTCATTACTCCTTAGATGATTCCATAGATTTCTCCACGGCCTGATACCCTTCATCGGTCATTTTTTTAAGGTTCTCACATCCTTTGCGATAAGATTGCAACCAGGTTTCGATAGCATCTTTTGCCTCAGCAGGAATATCGGTGCTTTGATTGAGGAACATATGCAACATAAGTTTGTTTTGCTCATAGGTCGCCATCATCATGGTGAAATTATAATCAAAGGCCATTTTGTTTGTTTGCATCATCTGCTTGAGAGTTTGAAACTTATCCATAATAATACTCCTTTAGTTTTTAAATTATATCCTCTAAGTCCCACTAAAAATACAGTCTATGGCTCCAGATATCCTCCTCCAAACTTTTTTTGTCCTCTTCAAGGGCCAGATACAATGATGCGTTTTGAATAGCCAAAGCCCCTGTATGAGCTAACGCCTTCATGACGTCAAGAAAATCTTTGGGATATTTTCGAGGACTTTCACAACAGAGGCGCATAACACCAATAATCTTTTCCTTAGACTGGATTGGTACAATCACCATTGAACCAATGCCCTCCTCTCTGGTCTCTTTGGGATACTGCAAGTTCTTGTCTTTACTCGTATCTTCAACAACAATGGTTTTCCCCTCAAGAACCTCTGCAAGGCTCTTTTCCGCAATGATAACCCCTTTATTCAGAAAAGTATCGCTCAAACCATAACTGGCAACAACATTCAAGGTATTTGAATCCTCATCATAAAGCCGTATAAGCACGCCTTTCAACCCCATCGCCTTAGTGGTCTTTTCGGTCATATTCCGAAGCACATCTTTGATATCGATACTAGAATTAAAAGCAGAAGAGAGCTCCAAAAAAAGCGCAGAGTTTCTTGCGATACGCTCAAGCAATTCGGCTTTCTTCAGAGCAATCCCCCCATTGCCAGCCAAGGCTTTCATAAAGACGATATCATCATCGGAAAATTTGCGTTTATCTGCTGTATAGAGAGAGAGGACACCAATCTGATGTCCATCCGCCATTACACCCACGGTCAGGATAGAGGCAATACCTTCCGCCAACTTGGCGTCGCGATTCTCAAGCCTGGGATCGTTGCTAACATCTTCAAATATGAGATGCCCATGTTTCTCAAGACCATGGGCCAATTTTAGAGCTTTGAACGGGTCCGCATGAATGTACTGATCGGACAAACCAATTCTGGCCTTTGGTACAAACACGTCCTGTTTCTTATCAGCCAAAAACAGACAGGCAGCTTTAGCATTCATTGTTTCTATTGCGCTTTTGACGATCAATTCCAAAAGTTCGTCTACCGTAGCCGCTGTTCCAAATGCCTGACTGAGGTTGCAAAAAGTTTTGAAATAATCTTTTCCCGAGGTCATCAGCCCTCTCCTTATTTCTTATGGTTAATGATTGCTATATGTTAGCCTGCGACAACTTTGTTTTTTCGGCTTGTTTTAGGGGTTCTGCTATTTGCAGTACCGGCTGCTGACCTTCTTTTCTTTTTCGGCTGTTCATCACGCTCGGAGAGCCACTTTGTAATCTTGGGAGTAAACTCCTTCTGACACCTGGAGCTCACATAAATACCAATATGACCGGTTTGCAAACAGATATCCTCAGTGTCCTCACTGCCCACTGCACCAGTCAACAGCTCGCAGGCCTCTGGTGGAACCAGATGATCGAACTTGCCATAGATATTGAGCAATGGCATTGTCAGCTTTTTCAGATCGACACGTGTGCCACCCACCTCCATTTTATTTTGAATGAGCAGGTTCTGTTGAAAGCAGTCCCTAATGAATTCACGAAACGTTTCCCCTGGAATATCCGGGCTGTCAAAAATCCACTTTTCCATGCGAAGAAAATTTTCAACAAACACCTTATCATCCAAATGTTCACAGAATCCCACATACTTGTCGAGCATCAAACGGGCAGGGTTCAGCAGCAAAAAGCCAAAATTTAAAAAGTCACCGGGTATATTGCCAAAAGTATTTGTAATCTGCTCAACAGGTAGATTGCGCATCCAGATATTAAGAAGGCCGGTATCAATATCAAAGTTCGTCGGTGTTACGGTGGTCACAAGATTCTGCACCTTTTCAGGATGCAAAGCTGAAAACATTACACTAAAAGTCCCCCCCATACAGACTCCCAAAATGTTAATTTTGGGGACTTTATTCTGTTCTCGAATAAAATCTACAATATCATTAATGTAAATATTTACATGGTCATCTATCCCAAGATATCGATCCTTCCGGGTGGGGTACCCCCAATCTATCATATAGACATCCACGCCCTGTTTTAAAAAATTTTCAACAACGCTCTTGCCAGGCTGGAGATCCAACATGGTTTCGCGGTTGATAAGGGCATAGATGAGCAACAGAGGTGTTTGAAGTTTCTTCTTTATCAGTGGTTTATAATGCTTTAATTTGACTCGATCCTGTTGATACACTACATCGTATGGTGTGGTGGCAATATCAGCGCTAAGATCACCCAGCAATACATCGGCAGCCTTCCCCATTCTTTTTTGTGCGGAATCGGCTTCTTCGGCCAGATTCTTTAAGATCAGGTCAACTGGAATTTTACTATTTACCATAATTTCCTTCCCCCTTGAGGTTCCATTGTCAAGCGCAGAATTTCTACTTTAAACCAACAGAATCACTTTTGTTCCAGGGTTCGCAAACGTTTTTTCAGAAGATAGATTTCTTTACTCAGTTCATCCATCTCCTGGTAGGTAGGAATATTCAATTGCTTTAGAGAATCATTAACAACAGCCTGTTTGGCATCGGAAAATTCATGTAATGCGAAAAGAGTTTTATTCATCGCTTCCGCATATTCTGTCTGCTTAAATAGCTCCATATAATGACCTTCCAGTAACTTTATCCATAAATTGTAATAAGTTTTGGATTTTTCATCTATAGGCCCTTCTTCGGCCATCTCGGCCATTTGCTCCTGGAGACTTTTCAATGATTTTTCAACGGGCATATAAAGTAGATGAAGGAACTTCGACAATTCCAGCTGAAATGAATTCATCTTGTCAGTAGCATTCAGTGCTTTCTCCTGGTACAACCGGCCCAGTCCCAGCTGGGGTATTTTTAGATATCGACTAAACTCCTTTTCATAAGTTTCACTCCAACTCTTCAATAACTCTTTATCAAGCTCTTGAACATCTGTTTCAGAAAGCGAGGCACCCCGTTTTTGTATCCATTCACTGGCCTGCCCCTGCAAACCGGTCAAACCCTGCAAACATGTTTGAGCAAAACCAAGGACTATATCGGGTGTCATCTCAGTGGCCTTTTGAAAACGCCCTAAAGTTTCAGGACCGCTCATAGCGCCCACCATTGTCTGCCACATTTTGACACTGGAGAGCAGTGATTCAGCCACCCTTCCCTTGGTCTCCGATTGCTTCTGTTGCGCAGGTTGGTGAAAGAAATCCCCCCACTGTTTTAATAATGGAGCCATGTACTCATTGGTCATCTTCTTCCAGTCAACGAATGGATCACCTTGGCCCTGTGTCGTTTCACTTTTATCGTTCATGCATCACCTCATCATTTAAAGAGGAGCCTGTAGAAAGCCAGCAGTTATTAGTGCCTTACCCCTCAAGGGGGTATTGAAAAGAATCCTGGCTTATTTCCCGTTTACCAGGGTTAGCAACTACCCTTAAAAGTCAAAAAAAAAATCCATGATCCTGACGAAAAACCCACATCTAATTTAATAAATGTAATACAATAAATGTAATACGTAAAAGAAAGAATTTACAAAAAATTACCCCTGAACATTCGCCCAAAAAGCATCTAACTCGATTAGCTGCTGATTTTATACAAAAAATTGAACTAGACTTTTATAACCTTTCAAGCAACAGGAAGCGCCGTGCAGTTAAGCTTTTAGTGAATACGGCGATGCAACTAGAGCACTCCCTTCATTTGAAAGTTCATAGCTGGTGGATAAAGAAGAATAATGAACCGTTATTTCTCACCAGCATTCACCGCTTCCTTCAGTTTTTTACCAACTTTAAAAAACGGAAGTTTCTTTGGCTTTACTTCAACTTGTTCTCCTGTCTTCGGTTTCCGGCCCTTATAAGCATCGTAATGCCTTACAGTAAAGGTACCGAACCCTCTGATTTCCACATTTTCACCAGCCACAAGTCCTTCAGTCATAGTGTCAAGGATGGTATCTATAATGTTTTGGGTTGTTTTAATTGAAAAATTCAGTTCTTGGGATACTGCATCTACCAGTTCGGATTTATTCATAATTTATAACCGTATGATTTGTTATTTTACGCCCAACCTTCTGTAATCAACTGACAGTCCTTTGAGAACCCACCACCTAGGAGGCTGTCCGAGAATGCCCTTTATCCTCAACTCTTCGTTATTCCGAAAAAATAATGCTCGTAATATCACATATATGGCTGTGCTTATTTTTTTAAAATTTCTCGATTTTGAACAAAATGCCTATTCTCGGACAAGCTCCTAGCCAAACGGAAATTCGACTTTTTACGAGTTTATCTTCTTTGATGAATTCGTCAAAAATCCTCTGCTCCGTCATTCCCGCGAAGGCGGGAATCCAGAACGTACTGAAATAACTAGATTCCCGCCTACACGGGAATGACGACAAATTAGCAAAATGTAGTTTTTACT
>WTAT01000615.1 GCA_013139415.1 Desulforhopalus sp. | reverse complement strand
ACCAATTTTTCCAATTTCTTCGTTGCGCGATAATTTTAATCCTCAAAATACTTAATGTATTCCTCCGGTTAAAATTATCGCCCGCCTCGAACTTGAAAAAATTTGCAGGTTTTCGTTCAGACACTAAATAGTATCTTAATAACAAAGCCGAATCCTCCGCTGTGCGATCAGGCGGAGGATACGGCTATATCTTCAGGGTGCTTGAGATTATCGGCAATCTCCCGCTGACGTGCCCTTGCAATTCGTTCAAATATCTCAATTATCACCGGCAGTTTCTTAAAATCTTCGGTGGATATCCTTCTCAAAACGACATCCGTTTTAGCAACAACGGTGGCGGTACGCTTTTTCTCTTTGCCAAAATAGGCCATCTCACCAAAGATCGTTCCAGCCTCCATGGTGGCGAGCTGCTCTCCCTTGCCATTGAACGCTACCGTCGTGCCACTGTCCAGATAATAGACACCATCGGGAACACTGTCTATTTTGATTATGGTGTCACCTTTTTTACACCATTCCAGCTTAAAAAACCGTTCCCATTCTGTATCCACAACCAGGGCGTGGTAAAAACTGGAGTTCATTGCCCGAAGGAGTTCTTTGGACAGATGGAACAACCTTTCCCCTAGGGAATCCCGCTTTTTTTCCATCAGTATCATTCCCCGCCGATCAAAATCCTCTGCTGGAAAAGGTGTCTCACGTATATATTCGAGAATTCGTTCGGTGCCGACATCTTCCCTGCCGGTCAGCTCCTTGAAATAATTCTGAGCTATAAGGAGTTCTTCCCGGACCCTTGGAAAATCCGGTTCGACACCAAGGAGCAAATTGCCGGTGAAAAACTCCATCGCTTCGTTTTTCATTCCGTTAAATTTCAGCAGGTCATCTTCTGCCACCTCTTTTGGACAATTTTGGATTCCGGGTTTATAGAGAGTGAAAATATTCATCGGGTGCAGAACACTTGTCAGGCTCACCTTGGCTATAGTCACCAGATAATTTCCAAACCCCTTCTGATATCTGGCTACTTCTCGATCCATCAGCAAATGCGTACCAAAATGCCCGCAGAGTTCCTCAAGACGATTGGCAACGGCAAAACTCGCGCCGAATTTGGACATCCTGGTACCCAGTTGCGCTTCAGTTATCGGCCCAAGCAGGATGCCCATTCTGGTTGGGGCCAGACTTCCATCGGCGATGGCCCCAGCCATTCTCATTGCTACCTGTAGAGCTCGGGTGCAGATACCGGCACGATCCTCCCCCGGACGCTTGTCAAAAATGACCAGGCTGCCATCTCCGGCAGATGGTTCGATTTCCAGCGGAAGACTTTCCTCCCTGTAAATGATGTCATGTATACTGCCATGATAGTCAATCAGGAAATCTCGGATTTCCTCTGGGGTCATCCCCGAGGATGTACGCGCATAGCGGACCATGTCGGTCATCAGAATAACAACTTCCCGCTCCGGTCCGTTCTTGGTCATGTTTTCTAATTTCTTACGAGACATCAAACGCCTTAAAAACTACCCCCGATAAACGGGAAGTAAGTCGGGACTCAGTATAGTACCCCCTTGAGGGGTGTAAGTGCCTTGGTGATTTTTTTTATGCTCATCAGCGCAGGACATCTTAATCTACTCAGTTTATCCAACCAATAAAGGTAATAACAGCAATGACAGCGGCAAAAAACACAGCAATCTTTACATCTACAGAATGGTCTTCATGATGTTCATGGTGGGAATCAGACATAATTTTTCTCCTTGTTGACTTTTGATAAACTCGTAAAAACCTCGCTATACCGTCATTCCCGCGTAGGCGGGAGATAAGCACCCTTCAAAACAGGGCATAAACTCCGACTTCGATCCAGAACGTGCAGAAATAACTAGATCGGAGACTCCCGCTGGTCGCTTACCTCCCGCCTACGCGGGAATGACGAAAAAATGGCAACATGTAGTTTTTACGACGCCATCACGTTTAATTTCAGTAATTTTATCAGGTAATTCAACCAAACACAACTTCCATGAGCTCTTGCAGATTTGCGACCCCGATTAATTCAATTCCCGGTTCCCAGGTTAATCGCTCCTTATTACTTTTCGGGAGCACAAAACGAGAAAAACCTAAACGATGCGCCTCACGAATGCGGACATCGACATGGCCTATGGCCCGGACTTCCCCTGCAAGACCAACCTCCCCGCACACCACTGTTGTCGAAGGGATCGGACGTTCCAGAAGACTTGAAGCCAAAGCACAGATCACTCCCAAATCGAGCGCCGGTTCATCGATACGCATTCCTCCGGCAATATTCAGGAAAATATCATGACCATACATATCCAGACCGGCTTTTTTCTCCAGCACCGCACAAAGCAGGGACAGCCTTTGCTGATCGGCCCCTATTGCTGTGCGTCTGGCCGTACCAAGGTTAGTCGGGCTGACCAGAGCCTGCACCTCGACCAGAATAGGCCGCGTCCCTTCGACGCTCGGCAGCACCACAGAGCCCGGTTCATTGAGTGGTCGCTCAGCCAGAAAGATCTCCGACGGGTTACTCACCTGCACCAGTCCTTCTTCTTTCATCTCGAAAACGCCGATTTCGTTGGTGGAGCCAAAACGATTTTTTACCGTTCGCAGGATCCGGAAGGCATGACTCCGATCTCCTTCAAAGTAGAGCACTGTGTCGACCATATGCTCAAGCACCTTTGGCCCAGCGATAGCACCATCCTTTGTTACATGCCCCACAAGTACTACCGGAATATTTTCTTTCTTGGCCATTCCAAGCAATTTATAGGCCGACTCCCGTACCTGGGTGACCGACCCGGGAGAAGAAGACACCTCAGCGCAGATAAGAGTCTGGATTGAATCAACGGCCAGAAGGCTGGGTCGCATTTCACAGGTCATTGCCATGATTTGCTCGACGCCATTCTCAGTTGCTAAAAATTGCTCCGGGTGGATGGTGCCAAGACGCGTGGCCCGCATTTTTATCTGCCGGGCAGACTCCTCACCGGAGACATAGAGGACTTTCTTTCCATCTTGAGCTATCGAGGCGAGAAGGTGGAGTAGAAGTGTCGATTTAC
>WTAT01000166.1 GCA_013139415.1 Desulforhopalus sp. | reverse complement strand
ATGCCCTTTTGCCCAAACTCATCGGAATTCCAAAAAAATAATGCTCGCAATATCAAACATATGGCTGTGCTTATTTTTTTAAAATTTCTCGATTTTGAACAAAATGCCTATTCTCGGACAAGCTCCTAGGGGTTTATACTTAGAAAACAGGAGAAATCAATGTTTACCATTGGTGATATTCGCAACATAGCTATTCAGATTGAAAAAAATGGGGAAGAGACATACCGCAATGCCGGCAAAGCCGCCAAAAACCCACAGGTGGCTAAAATGCTTGCCAAGATGGCAGAAGAGGAAAAACGCCATGCCACATGGTTTACCAACCTCCAGTCAAGCAAACCATTGACTCCGGAACAGCAGGAGATCGAGTCAATGGGCCGTACGCTGCTTCAGGATATGATCAGAGGAAACAAATTTTTACTTGACGAGAATGAGCTTCAGAACGCCAAAAATTTCGAGGAAGTAGTAGCGAAATCGAAAACATTCGAGTTGGATACAATTTTATTTTATGAATTTTTAATAGGCTTTCTTGATGACAAAGAGGCCATAATACAGATGAAAAATATTATCGAAGAAGAACGCAACCACATCAAACAGCTTGAACTGATGGAAGACCAGATGGAAGACCAGACGAGTTGTGATTCCTGTGAATCCCTCTCCTGTCAGTAAGCCGCCCTTATTATAAAAATGGAGAATCGTGTAACCATGCTTCAATCTAAAAATTCACAACTTCTCTTCATCGTGTTTCTTTTGCTGCTTCTCTTCCAGGCACCACCTCTCCCGGCAACAGAAGTCCTGTCGCTGACCAAAGGACAGACGGTTTATATACCTGCGTATTCGCATATTTATCACGGCAATAAAGAGACCCCGCTATTACTTTCGGTTACCCTCAGCATCCGGAATATTGACCCGAACAGTTCGTTTACTGTTACTGCAGTTAACTACCATGAAACTGATGGGCCACTGGTGAAGGAATACATGAAGGAACCCGTTGTTCTTGGCCCCTTAGGTTCAGAGCGTTTCGTTGTACCACAAAAAGATAACACCGGGGGTTCCGGGGCAAATTTCATCGTCGAGTGGCATTCTGAAAAACCAATCAATCCTCCGATCATCGAATCGGTTATGATTGGCACCCAGTCACAGCTTGGTATCTCATTTACCTCAAGAGGGCAGGCAGTTCAGCAATAACCTCTTTAGCCGAATCGAATGTCCTTTATTACTTCATCGACAGTTACGATATCTCAACCTCCTGACACCCCACAAGGGGGTACTCGGTTTAGTCCCCCTGAGGGGGATAAGTGCCTCGAAGGTCTCTCTACGTTCGCTATCTGGAGGTTACTTTAAGTTCCTAATTTCAAAACACTCTCCAGATTTGACAACACTCCTCATTTCTGGACAGACAGTGGTTAGTGCCTATTATTACATAGCAACTTTATTCATTCTCTTCCTATCTATCCACAACGGCCAAAACTAATGTGAGGGAACCATGATTAGTCAGGACTTCGTTAAACAGTTAAAAGTTGATGGCGTATCCTACAGCTACTTTGACATACGAGAACTTTCGAAACAAGGACTGGGAGAAATTAACCGGCTTCCTTACTCTATCCGCATTCTGGTGGAGAATTTGCTCAGAAAACTTGACGGAAAAATTGTTGAAGAAAAAGATCTACGCGCCATAACTGCATGGCAAAAAAGCTATGATGCACCGATTGAAATACCGTATCATCCAGCCCGTGTTCTTATGCAGGATTTCACTGGGGTCCCGGCGGTGGTTGATCTTGCCGCCATGCGGGATGCTGTAAAAAGCCTTGGTGGCGACCCCGCCAAGGTCAATCCGAGAGTTCCTGTTGAACTGGTGGCTGATCACTCAGTTCAAGTCGACTTCTCGGGTACCAGCCTCAGTTTGACCGGAAATGTCGCCAAGGAATATGAGCGGAACAGTGAACGGTACTCCCTGTTGAAATGGGCGCAGAAATGTTTTGATAACTTCAGGGTAGTGCCACCCAACTCCGGGATCTGCCATCAGGTAAATCTGGAGCATCTGGGCCGGGTAACTATCACCGAAAGCATCGATGATGCCACCTATGCCTACCCGGATACCGTGGTAGGTCTTGATTCCCATACTCCGATGATTAACGCCATCGGTGTCATGGGCTGGGGTGTGGGCGGCATTGAGGCAGAAGCCGTCATGCTCGGGCAACCGTACTACATGTCTATCCCGGAAGTTATCGGGGTACGGCTTACCGGCAACCTGCGGGCCGGCATCACCGCCACTGATTTGATCCTGACCCTGACAGAACTGCTGAGAAAGCACAAGGTTGTTGAAAAATTCGTCGAATACTTCGGCCCCGGCATGCAGAGTCTTTCCATCCCTGACCGTGCCACCATCTCAAATATGACTCCCGAGTATGGTGCGACACTCGGTTATTTCCCAATTGACGAAAAAACAATCGCCTACCTGAAACTGACCGGCCGTGAGACACAGGCCGCAATCACAGAAGCGGTGGCAAAGGCAACAGGCCTCTTTTATAGCGAAACCGAAACCATCGAATACACTACAGTTATCGATTTTGACCTGGCTACCGTCGAACCTTCGCTCGCAGGACCCGCAAGACCCCAGGACAGGATTCCTCTCTCCGGGATGCGATCTGCCTACGCAGACATCCTCGGCTGCAATTTTGAGCGTGACAGTAGCCCCGCTGAAGTCTCTACTTTCATAGATGAATCCGGCTGCGAAACCTGCCGTGATGAATCCTGTCATGTGGCTGCCAAAAGAGACATTGAGATTATTTTCAATGGCACACCAGTCAAAATCAGCGACGGCAGCGTGGTTATTGCTGCCATTACATCGTGTACCAACACCTCAAATCCCCATGTCCTCATCGGCGCTGGCCTGATGGCAAAAGAAGCAGTAAAAAGAGGCCTGAAAGTACCCGGCTATGTCAAAACTTCCTTTGCACCCGGTTCTAAGGTAGTCAGTAACTATCTCGGAAAGACCGGATTGATGCCCTATTTCGAGGCGCTTGGTTTTCACATTGCCGCCTTCGGCTGCACCACCTGCATTGGTAACAGCGGCCCCCTGAATCCGGCACTTGAAAACGTCATTAAAGAAAACGACCTGAACGTTGCTGCAGTTCTTTCCGGCAACAGGAACTTTGAAGCACGCATCCACCAACAGATCAAATCCAACTTCCTGGCTTCACCGATGCTGGTTCTGGCCTTTGCCATCGCCGGCAAGATGGATATCGACCTGACCTCTGATCCCCTTTCCATGGATCCAAATGATCAGCCGGTATACCTGAAAGATCTCTGGCCAACTAATGATGCCATAGACTCCCTGGTGAAGCAGCATGTAACCCAGGAGGCATTCACCAGGGAATACGCCGAGATATTTGAGGGCGACGAATTCTGGAAAGAGTTAAAGGTCTCGGAAAGTACCACCTATAACTGGGAAGAAAAATCAACATACATCAAGAATCCACCCTATTTTGACAATTTCACAGATATCCCCGCACCGCCCCAGGACATTATCGGGGCAAGAACCTTCCTTCTTCTGGGTGATACCGTTACCACTGACCATATCTCCCCCGCCGGGGCCATCCCCAAGGAGTATCCGGCCGGTCGTTACCTTATCGAGCAGGGTATCGAACCAATCCACTTCAATTCCTATGGGTCCAGAAGAGGCAATCACGAGGTAATGATGCGGGGCACCTTTGGCAATATCCGCATTAAAAACAAAATGGTTGAACCGAAGGAAGGCGCCTATACCATCAAGTTGCCTGAGAATACGGAAATGTATAACTACGAGGCGGCCATGAAATATCTTGAGGAAGACACCCCTCTCATCGTACTTGGGGGTAAGGAATATGGGACCGGCTCTTCACGCGACTGGGCAGCAAAAGGCACCAACCTTCTCGGCATAAAAGCCGTCATTGCGGAATCGTTTGAACGGATTCACCGCAATAACCTGGTGGGCATGGGGGCATTGCCTCTCGTCTTCAAAAGCGGAGAAAATATTGATTCTTTAGGTTTGGACGGAACAGAAATTTATTCAATCGAAGGCTTGGCGGACATCACTCCTGGCAAAGCATTGAAGGTCACGGTAGAAAAACAGGATGGTAACACATTCAACTTCGAGGTTATCGCCCGCCTCGATACCGAGGTAGACGTCACCTATTTCCGACATGGCGGTATTCTCCCCTATGTCCTGCGCCAAATGATGAAAGAGTAGTAAAGCACCCCTCAAGGGGGTATAAGTACCTCGAAGGTCTCTCTACGTTCGCTATCTGGAGGTAACTTTAAGTTTGTAATTACAATACACCCCTCAAGGGGTACTGAACTAAGTGACACAGGAAATCTGGAGTAAGGCATCTAAACAAGGATATGAAAAAAGGGTCCTGTGCACCTTATGTCAATTGAAAAGAAGGAGTGGGCAAGACTCCCGGAGACATAACTGACACAAAGTGAACAGGCCCCTCCCTGCCGGCTCATAAACAAAAAAAATCCCCGAATCAAAAATTTGATTCGGGGATTCCCAGTTTTTCCGCGAATAAAGCATACAACCACGTCCACGGTGGTGTATCTTCTAGAGTTTCAGACAGGTGTTCTGACTCCCGGATTATCCTCCCGTTGCGCCTTCCCATCAGTTTCGTACTGACAGTGACATGTTTGCAACGTTCGTCCCCGGTTACAGCGGCGGGCCCGTCCCGGATTCACACCGGGTTCCCTTTTTAGCTCACATGGAGCATCTGAAACGTATTGTTTATCTTTAGCAAATTCGGCTTTTGTCGTCAAGCAACCTTTAGTGCTTAGAGACTGTTTTCTTATTTTTTTAGCAAGAAAACAGTCTCGTGAAGTCACTTATACCTTTAAAAAAGGCACTAAAAATCGTCCCACTTGTCGGGGGAGGACAGAGATCACGGATTGATATCAAATAATTTTGTCAGCTCAGGTTTACGTTCCAGAATAAGATTCTTCATTTCCGAAACCAGGGCATGTTCAGGGTGCGACTTTACAAAATCGTACGCTTTGACATAATTATTCTCCACCAGCACTTCTATCATTTTTATTGCTTCCGGATGATCGGGAGCCACGTCGAGGATGAAGATTATGGCATTGGGAGTCAATTTTTTAATGTCAGAATCTTTCGTGATGTTATAGATGCCATCAAAAATACTGCTTACCTGCGGATGATCCATCTTTTCCTGCAAAAGCAGCAAAGCAATATTTGGATCTCTGTCGAACATTGCCTTGATTATTTTTTTTGAATAAACATTGTCCGGGTTCGCGGTGACAAAATCATAGGCATTGGTAAGATGTTTCACAGCAAGGGCTGTGGTCAACTCATCTGCAAGCGGGTGGTCCGGGATAATTTTGAGCATATGAGCGATAACATCCGACCTCAGTTCCTGGACATAATCACTTTCAAGAGTATACATACCCTTAATAATGGACTGGGTACCGGCATGACCGGGCATACGCTCAAGGACCTTCACAGCGCTGTCATAACTCAATCCCTTAAATGCCTGTCCATTTGTAGCGTACATCTGTCCAATCAAGATTTCCGCCTGGGGAGTATCGGGATATCGTTCTATAAATTCAAATGCACGATCAAAGTCCCACCCCGTCAGCTGGCCTGGATTTTTTTTCACAGCTTCGAACTCTTCCATCATCTGATGCGTCTCATCTTCGGACTTAGGCTGCTGGTCACCGGTACTCTCAACCTGCCGACCAGACATCTTTGCCCGAAGCTTTCCGAAAAGTCCACCATTTGATTTTTTTTCTTTTTTCATATCATCAATCCATTTCAGATAGTTAGCTTATCCACAACCCACCAAACCTATGGGGGAGAGAATCTTCCCCACAGACATCCCAAAGCAAATCACTGTATACTACAATCAGAGATGAGTTGCAAACCACTGTTTGTGTGCAACTGTATGCGTTTGAGGTATTTTATTGAACCTTGACAAATGATTCTCCTCCGGTCAACATGTCATTGGTTCATCGCTCATCCATTACTACCGACAGCTGTCTGTAGCTTACCTTAGGAAAGACAACCATGGAAAACAAAATACTCCTCGACTTATTGCATTCATTCGCACAGCAACGCACTCGCCCCGACAAATCATTATATATGGCAATCCTCCTTCGTGACACACAGGAAATCGCTGAAAAAACGGGACTGCCACCAGGGGCAATCGAATGTGCCGCATTGGAAGCAGGAATAGTCCCCGAGCGATACTGCCGCAACCAGAAGTCTCTTTCCACTGCAGATCAACTCAGATTGCTGAGATCCCATGTGGCGATCATTGGGCTGGGTGGTTTGGGTGGAACAGTCACTGAAATCCTCAGTCGAATCGGCATCGGTCGAATGACTCTTGTGGACGGAGACTGTTTTGATGAAAGTAATCTGAACCGGCAACTTTTGAGCAGCCCCGGCAATATTGGTAAATCAAAGGCAGAAATTGCAAAACTCCGGGTCCAGGAGATCAACCCTGCCGTTGAAGTTCGCACACTACCTGAATTCTTCAAGGCAGACAACGGGCAGGCTATTCTGCATGGTACCCAGCTGGCAATCGACTGCCTTGACACCATTACAGACCGTTTCATACTAGAGGAGGCCTGCAAAAAAGCCTCAATTCCGCTCATTTCGGCGGCTATTGGTGGTAGCAGCGGTCAGGCAACGGTTATTTTCCCTGAGGATCCCGGACTAAAAGATATCTATGGCCCGCCCGGAAAAGCGCCAAACAAAGGATTTGAAGCATCAGTAGGCACTTTACCTTTTGGTGCTGTGTATATGGCCGCCGTTGAATGTGCAGAGGCTACGACAATATTGCTCGGTAATCCTTCAGAATTGAGGAACAAGTTGTTTTTGACGGAGGTAAGCGACCACACCACAGAACTCTTCAGCTTACCTGGTTCTGTTGAAGAATAAGCTGTCACGCAAAAGAACAGCTACAGATCCAGATTATAAAAGGTGTTGACATAATCTTTTTTGGCTTTGAGTGACTCGTCAAAAACGACGTCTTTCAAACCGAACGACCGGACGAGTCTGTTGGTTGTTTGCCGACGAATTTCCTCATCATTGCTCAACCCTCCGTCCAGGTTGGAAAGAGTGACCACCCCATCATGGATGTCGACCGTTGTCTCCGGTGAAAAATTGACAATCTGGGCATGGATATTGGCGAGCAAGGCCTGTTCTCGAAGTAGTTCCACAGACTCCGGAGTTGCATCGTATCTGCCCTTTTCAACAACTCCAGCCAGGATATCAACGGCATCCTCCACTGTCATAGAATCAATACTGAGAACCATGTCATACAGGTCGCAGTTGCAGGTATCTTTACCATAGAGATAGAGGCTCCATTGCCGTCGATCTTCATCAGCCTTTTTCAAAGCGGTACGAGCTTCATCTTCGGAGCATTTTTCCCTCTCCATCTCCAATCTTATCCGATCCTCCATCCTGGCATTTATCCTCACCTTGAAAGCGTGCCCAATATTCTGAAGAAAAAAATGGCCGGCCAGGCCGTGGTAAACGATATTATCCTTCACCATGTGATTGTAAAAAGTTGAGCGAATATAACTAATATACCGTTCCTTACCATGGGTTAATCGATCCAAAACAGAAGGTGCATCACGAAGTGCCTTTAACAACTTGATTTCCGGTATGGAAAATTCCTCACTGGCTTCAAGCAGAATTCCCCTGGACACACATGAATAATTTAATCTTTGCGCCAATGCTTCGGCAACCTCCTTGCCTCGACTGTATGATCCTCTTGATATGGTTATGATAGCCATAATATCCTCCCTGTATAGTGACTGATAGAGAACACAGCAGCAGTAAGGTCCACCTAATTCTCTTTAGACTAAACTAAGAAGAATGTAGGAGTTGGTCAAGGGATGGATAGGCCACTGTACTCAGGAGAGTAGACCCTAGACTTTTCTCCATTAAAGGATAAATAGTTTCCAACAGATCTTCCCGCCCGAGATAGGGACAGGGTTCGTCATAAGGAAAATCCTGACATTGCTGCGGTCGCGCCATATGAATGGAACACCGCTTGTTCAGCTTTCCGTCGTGCAGAAAAATACAGGAACCGTCATCTTTAACCTTGAAGGTATTTCTTTTCTCAATAAATCTCTTCCGCACCTCTCCGTCACTGAGCTGGAAGTGGCGGGCTATCCTGTTGATATCGGTGGCGGTAACAAAGAGAATCGAACCAGGCAGCCGATAACAGCAAAAGCCAGGACAATAATTGCAAAACGCTCTGTTTGATGCCGTTTCCAAGTTTTGTGGTATACCCACCATGAATTCCTGTTGTCTTGCTGATGTTTGTATGTTTGTCCCCCATCCCCTGATATTTCCAGGGATACCTGCCTCTGCAGGCCTGCGGGGTAGCTGCTGTATTTTCCTTCTACCATACCTCGTTGCGACACGAAGAGATAGTGATGTTTTTATGCAAGTTCTGCCAAACACAGTCTCCTGTATCAAAGAGGTCTCAATCTCGCCTGTCAGCTCCACTATAATGCCGGGCAATCTAATGCCGAGCAATCGACTTGCTCCATCTTGAAGAACCTGCCCTCACTGCTTAAATTTGATAAAAGCGTTGTTCCCGGTGGAAAAGATACTCTTGAGGCCACGTAAAGCACCAATAATATTTTTAACACCCCACAAGGGGGTACTCAGTTTAGTCCCCCCTTGAGAGGGATAAGTGTCTTGAAGGTTACTTTAAGTTCCTAATTTCAAAACACTCTCCAGGTTTCTTGTTTTTTATACCCCTCAAGGGGGTACTGAAAAGAGCACCCCTCAAGGGGGTACTGAAAAGAGCACCCCTCAGGGGGGTATTGAACTGAATGACAGGCTTTCAGGAGTACTCAGTTTAGTGCCCCCTTGAGGGGTAAGGCACTAAAAGGGCACACTTCATCACTGATCAATAGGAGCCAGTCATGAATAGATATACCACCTTAGATATTGACGGCTACGAAGAGGTCATCAGGTGTGATAACCGGAAAGTTGGTTTTACTGCCTGGATTGCCATCCATAATTCCAACCGTGGGCCAGCATTAGGTGGCTGCAGGGTTTGGCATTATGAAAATGAACAAGCAGCTCTGACCGATGTCCTGCGGCTGAGTAAAGGAATGACCTATAAAAATGCGCTCGCCAGACTCCCCCTGGGTGGAGGCAAAAGCGTGGTACACACTGAATTGAACAGCGTCAACCGGGTCGCCTTATTCGAAGAAATCGGCAATTTCGTTGAATCCCTTGACGGGCGATATATCACCGCCGAAGATGTCAACTCGACGCTGCAGGATATGGCGGCGGTGAAGCGCAGAACAGATTATGTTGCCACGGTGGGAGCAAGTGGCAACCCGAGTCCTTTCACAGCTTACGGTGTCTACTGTGCTATCAGGGCCAGCGTTCGACATAAACTTAAAAGAAAGCGGCTGGACGAACTCACCATTGCCATCCAGGGTGTTGGCGAAACCGGTGGCAGGCTTGCACAACTCCTAAAACGAGACAACTGCCGGATAATTGTCGCCGACATCAATGAAGACCATATCCACAGGCTCAGAGAAAAGGTTGACTTCGAGTTAGTAGAACCAGATGAAATTTACCAAGTTTCCTGCGATATCTTCGCACCTTGCGCTCTTGGCGGTATTCTCAACAGTCGAACGATCCCCCTTCTCCTCTGCCGGATAGTGGCCGGCAGTGCCAACAACCAACTACTCACCGAAGAAGACGGTGAGCGACTCCACAGACGAGACATCCTCTATGCCCCGGATTATGCTGCCAACGCAGGTGGCGTCATTAACATCAGCTGCGAAATCGGCCAGCGTTATGATGAGCATAAAGCCATGCAACTGACCGCCGCCATTGAAAAGACTCTCCTGGAAATTTACCGATTAGCGGGTGAACAGAAACTCCCGACCAATGTCGTGGCCAATGCTCTTGCTGAAGATCTGTTTGGGCTCAACGCTACAGTCTATTAATATATCTCCCTGTTTTTTCAAGCTATCATGTTTATTGTGGTAAAACCAACACGATCGAACATGATCGATGACCGCTCAATTTCCAGTCATCAAAAACATGTTTTTTTAGGGAGGCTCAGTGATGAAACTCATTCAGGCGAGAATACGGGGACTCGGTAGATTAGAGGAAAGCCAATGGTTCGACCTGAGTCCTCATTTGAACCTGTTTCAGTTTCCCGATCTAAACGGGGATGTTTTTGGAAGAAATTTCCTTCGAATCCTGCAGTCCATCAATCCAACCTATGAAATTCAAACCGCCAAACCGTTTGCAGATTTCCCAAATTTTACCGAACAAGGCGGATACACCAGACGTGTCAATCCGGCCAAACGGACAATTGCCCTTGCTGTCTTCAGCGCTACTCCCAGCCTGGTTAAGGAGCTTGCGGCCGTAGATGAGTGGCTCTACGAAACAGATCGGATTGAGGTCGGCAGACGACTCGATTACTCCAGGTGGATCAATTTCGTCGAACTCGCCTCCTCAACCCGCTGGAGCGAAATTTCCGACAATATGCAGACTTTGCTGGAGCAGGCCCGGCACCTCGAACCGGACCTCACCACCCCACTGGCCGACATCCTCCGCCCCTTAAAACCTGCAGACCGGATAAAGAACGAACTGCAGGAAAAGCTTGCACACTGGCTGGAAAACCTTCCCTCCGAGCTTCAGAACAGCTCCCGACAACTCATTGAATCAACGATTTCCGCCGTCATGCGGGCTGATCATTTCCATACCGCACGGGATATTGTTTGTACCCGACTGCCACTCTTTGTTGTCCTCGGCAATTCCACTCCTCCCTCCAGTATTCTTGATCAGAAGACAGCCTCCAGCACGGATCTAAACGCAGATTTTCTTCACAGCCTTTTGCATTTGATCGCAAGTAATGCCAAATCCCAGGCCAAAGAGTCAAAAAACGGTGGACGAACATTCTTCGAGGAACTAAACGAACAGCTTGTAACATTGCAGTTTTCCGGTATGAAGCTTCGGATCGACAGGTCTCCAGCAGGGATATTACTGACGATCGATGGAAAGCCCGTTCAACTGTCAAAAGACGAGCCGCTGTCCTTGCTCAGGCAGATGCAGACGAAAGCTTGTTTAGCAGTCGCCTTAAGCCGGACCGCCTACAAGACTGAGCCAATATTACTGTTTGCCGGACCCGAACGGGCTCTCCCCGACACACTGCATGGAGAACTTGCCGATTTTGTAATTAATATCGCAAAGACCTGTCAATGTCTGTATAGCTTCAGCGATGTAGATATTTTTTCTAACGATGTCGCAGACAGGCGATACAATGCAGCCGATCTGTGCATGGCAGGAGAGTAACAGGACCAGTCGCCACCGATGCCGATGGACGAACACAGGTGAACATTGTATAGTGGCCATCAATACATACTGTTCAACCTGACAAGCGGGATGCTTGTCAGGTCCCCCTTGAGGGGTAAGTACCTTTATCCTAGGCTATTTTTTGATGTCCGATTTTCTATTGTCGCAGATCCTGATTGGGATCGCCATTTGCACCGATACACTCTCGTTTCAGTTTAAAGAACGAAAAAAGATCGTGGCATGCCTGCTCATTTCCTGCACCTTGATCTCTGCCCATTTCATGCTGCTGGGCCACTGGACGGCAGCTTGGCTCGGGCTGGTTGCAGCTGTTCGGTTCACTACCAGCATCTTTTCCACCTCAAAGAAATTCATAGGTCTCTTTGTATTTGCCACAATTATTATCTCAATATTCACCTATGAAGGATTGCTGTCCATCCTCGGCTGCGCGGGAGGGATTTTCGGGACCGCTGCCTCGTTTTGCAAAGAGGATAAACTTCTCAGGCAGTTGATGCTGGTCGGTACAAGCATATGGCTCGTTCACAACATTCTTGCCGGTTCACCTGGTGCCGTACTGATGGAGGCTATTTTTATCAGCAGCAATCTGGTCGGCTATTTTCGTTTCTATATCAGGCCGAAAAACCAGGCACTACATCCATAAAACAGGTATAGTTCTTCAATCTTCTCGTTAAACCGACACCTTTTGTTTAAACGCACAATACCCGGAACGAGGACCAACTTGCGGATGATTTCGACAGGTATCCGGCCGCTGCGAATAGATGGTACAGCGCCTGGTCCGGTTATCCAGATAAAGGCAGTCGCCATTGGCCATTCTGGCAAGGGTAAAAGTTTGAGTCTTCGAATGAAAATGCTCGACCAGATGTTGCTTCATCAACCTTCGTGCCGTGTGCTTGAGATCCTCTTCAAGCTCAAACTTGTCCATCAACTCCATACGTATGAGATCCGATGGTTGCACTTCCACGGGTAAACTGCAGCAGGCAGCACCACAGTAGTCACATAGTCTCTTGCTGTATTTTGCCCAGGTTGCAGTATTTTCGACATTCGCCTGACTGGCAGGTAACTGAATCATGGTAAAAGACCCCGTTTTGTGAAAAAGAGCCAATTTCTACCATAAGGAAGTCGACAATGCTAACCTTTTCGAATTTATAATTCTGTGCGCTTTTGAGCCGGAACTGCCGCCAAAATCAGATGACGCCTTACGTGACAGCCTTGCGTCTTCACTCACCATCAGGTATTCCAGTGTACACAATGCAAGCTCTGCGAACTTTAATCTGAAAAGTA
>WTAT01000304.1 GCA_013139415.1 Desulforhopalus sp. | reverse complement strand
GAGACAACGAGGGGTTGGGATACTTAGGAGCTTCACATCGCATTGCATCAACGTGGATCATCCACCCTGCCCCTAAGTGCTTAATGGCATTGTTGATCCTCGTTGTTATTGCGTTTCGTTGGTGTGCTGTACTGCTTGCAGAATCACCGCAGCTGTACCCCCAGGAAGCCGTTAATGAGCCATTCTTATTGACCACAACACCGTCAGCAATAACAGAGCCGTAATTTAGCAGATCTGCTAAACCTTCATCTTTAGAACGATGTTTTTTCAAATTTACCTGCTTGCTGGCTTGGTAAATTTGAAATGATTGATAAGAAACGAATAGTGTAACGCTTTTCTTGCATCTGGTTCTTAACCGTCATTGACATATTTTTTGTGTAATTAACATGTTACAATGCAAACCTCAATAAGCCCAAAGTTGCAAAATAGTGTAACGTTCAAACATAATTCCATAATCACACCGTAAAGCGATGCCTTTAAAGAAATTTTTCGAAATTGGGGAAACGTGCAAAACAAAAAAAGGCCATCCGCAAGGATGGCCTACAAGAAGGTCGGTGATGAGTGGAAATGGGCGGGTTATTGAGGAGGGAGATCTGCAATAAAATCCAATGCAAGATTGACATCAACAAACGCATGTTTCAACTCTTTCGCTCTGTCTCTGCAGTCAGTACAAATCTCCTTGAATTTACGCATATCTCCCTTGGTTGCCATGTATATTTGTTCAATGGCCTCCTGCTTGATATCCTGGTATTCAACAACAAAGTCTTCCAACACAATGGGATACAGCACAAGAGTTTTCAAGCGGCTGAGTATATCGGGATGTTCACTGGTTAAATACGTTCTGACCTTTGGCAAACCCGCAAACACAACGGGAACGCCAGCATCAATGATACGTTTCATATATGGCCAAACCCGGATATCCAGATCATTGGCCTCGTCTATTACAATAAAGCAGTTGGAAAGGCTACACACCATTTTTAGATATTCAGGTGTCCTCCGGTAAGTGGCCGTTGTATCATAATTCAATTCTTTAAGGATGGCGGCCAGGGTTTCATGGATATTGAATAATGATTCGACCCAAACAGCGTGGAGCTTTTTGGGTCGTAATAATTTAAGGAAACGACTTTTCCCTACTCCGTAATCTCCCTCGATCAAGACACTCTGTCCCCGGTAAATCCGGTTGTAAATAGCGCTCAGATAAGCAACTCGACGCTTGTCGTTGATAAAATCTTCCTTTCGTTTCATGTTACGTTTCTCCATGGGAGGCATAGGGTGCAATGTGAATCCGACGCAGATGATTTTGGCAATCAAGAAGAAAGGCATTAAAAAGTGCTTCGCCTTTTCTTTGCTCTGGCTGCCTTATTTTCTTCATATAGGCGCTGTATCTGTTTTGGTTTAGTTGAAAAACCTTCTTTGTTATGGGGAGGGTCAGTCCCTTGAGATGGCATTCTATCAATGCCGGGCGACCAACAACCATGCCGTGCTGCTCCAGCAAGGTTGTCATCAGTTCCAGTTCATTTGGTTCTGGATCACAATCTGATGGTTTTGCCGGTTTTTCATAGGGCTTCTGTGCCAGGGCTTCTCCTAAAAGAATACCATTGGCCGTTGGTTCAAAAATAAAGAGCTTGTCGTTGTATTGTGAGATTTGCACGGGCGTGCTTTTATGACTACTGAATAAGTCGGCACCTGCGGTTACATAATAATCCTGGTTGTCAAACCTGATCATTTTCTTTTTTGATACAGTGGCTTTTGTTTTTTTGAAGCCGTATTTTATATACTCTTTTACTTGCTCTGGGGAAAAAGTCTGAACTTCATGCCCTGCCCCGAAAAAATCGGCAAGTTTCTGATTCGGGACCCAGGAGCTTACTCTCCCGTTTTCAGAGAAATAATGTTTTGTGCTGTTATGCTCATGGCGGTATGCCTCTATAAGCCCGCTGTTTTTCAGATCATCGAGGTTGATGTCGAGGAAAGAGACGGTTATTTTGTCCTTTTTTCCATGAGCGAAAGAGTACCCAGGTTCGGTTTTAACGATCCGATCTTCAAATGCCTTGATGATCCGGATTTCAAAATTATGAAGGCTGCGATGGGAAGACTCCAGATGTGCCTTTTCTTTTGCTGCATGGATCCTGGCAAAATCGGGCTCCATATAAAATCCTCCCGGGATAGAATGGCTTAAATTTAAGGCATTAATTGCTCGTTTAAGATTCAGAAATCCCTTGGCGTTATCAGGCCTGATACGGATTTTTTTGTGAGGAAATGGTGTGCTTAATAAAAACTGACGGAAAAGATCGACCGAATTCAAGCTGCTTTCAGAGAAATACGTATCAAGGACAAACATGTGCCGTGAACCGGTATCATAGAATTCAATCACGTTTGGCTTTTGCCAGTACCCCTTGTCGTTCCTGATTTTGAAATACCGGAAGACACAACCATCCATCTGGATCAGGTCAAATACCGGCTCTGGAGAGAAACAGTATTTCTCTGAGATATCCTCTTCGAAATCAGGTTTGTTGAGGTATGGTTTGAGGTTTTCCTGCCCCACACAACGCCTGAGTGCGGTAAGAGAGATTGGTCGGTTGAATTCCTCCTCAAGCCAGTGGTGATAATTTTTTATAGTCCTCGCTTTTTGGGTGATAAAAATGAATTCCTGACTTGAGTGGTCGCAGGAGTTTTTCACCATTTCTATGAAACGCTGCCGAACCTGTGTATCCAGAGAACGGGGACGGCCACTACATTTCCTGCCTTCCATGATGCCTTTTTCAGCAAGCAGGAGAGGCTTTGGAATGATGCCTGTCTTTTTGTACTGATCTTTATAATATTTTTTTGCACGCCGCTTTGTGGAACCTTTTTTGTCCATGATTTTCTTGTGGAGCAACAGGTAAAAACGTTCATCAAGTGTCAGATCCATTATCCGGTTCCTTTGATTGAATTTTTTCCCGTATAACCCGGTGCCATAACAATGCCGCCTGGCGTGATGTTTTTTGCCAGTGGTCATTTTGTGCAATCTGAACCTGATTAAGCATTTCCTGGACAGTTTGCATGTATTCCTTGCTTATCTGACCAGTACGGTCAGTGGGCTTGAGATTCTCTTTTGCCTTACGTTTATCGATAAAGTTTTTTATATTACGTGCGTTTAGTTCCATGCCCGTACTCAAAAATTCCTTCCATATTTTTCGCTGTTCAACAGGGTCTAATTGTACCAGCGGCCTGGTTTGGGTCTCATTACCGGGCAATCTGTCCCCGATTGGGGACAGATTGCCTATAACGTTGTAAGCGTTAATGAGACGATAAACCTGAGATCTTCCTA
Organism: Desulforhopalus sp.; assembly: GCA_013139415.1. Taxonomy (GTDB): domain Bacteria; phylum Desulfobacterota; class Desulfobulbia; order Desulfobulbales; family Desulfocapsaceae; genus Desulforhopalus_A. The sequence continues at coordinate 1,382 of WTAT01000304.1, read as the reverse complement.
TATCCCAACGGGCTCTGGCATACGCTTCAAAAGTTTCAAAAAGTGTCAATTTATAAAGGCGAGAATCTCGTATTTCTTTGAGTGCTTTGCCAATTTCGTAGAAACGATTTTGATTGCCGGCGATAATGTTTTCCAGATGTGTCAACCTGTCCTGCGTCATCCCGCTCAGCCTCTACGAAAACTTTTTGCTATTATCCGGTTAATTGTTGCCGGATCCTCCCGTTGCATATCTTCCTTTGTAGTAAGAGGTGATTGAGGCTTGGAAATCACATATTCAGGAAGTGAAAGAACCTGAAACAGATGCCCATCGAATGAAATAAGATCCTTGTTGATCAAATCATCTCTTGCAACGATGTATTCATCTGGAGTGATGGCCACCAAAGAACAAATCTTGTCAAAACTGTAATAGGATAAGCCCTGACGATCTCCGACTATGACCAGAAACAGATAAACGAGAAGCTCATGATGAGTAAGACTACCCCAGAATCCCTGGCTGAGAAATCGGTGACTAATCCAGGCGAAACTACCGTTAATGGTACGGATTCGATGACTAACGAGTGGAGTTTTTTGTATCATGGCGGCCTCTTGGCGGATGAAAATTGTTGTTAAACGCAACAGAAACATTGTTTCCATATCTACGACGGGGAAAATGGTCTACGACAAGTCCATTTCTGCCGCAAAGTTGGCAACAAGGCTGTCGCACAAATTGAATTTCAGGGGAAGGTAGCACACTGGAATCAGTGTTTGAAGTTGCGTCGCCGGACTTTTTTGATGATTGTTTCAAGCTCCGTCTTCGCTCGGCTTTGCGCCGGGTTCTTTGGCCCTTTTTGGTGTTACGATATTTCTTCTGTCTTTTTTGCCTGCATCGTCGGTAGCCTAAAGTTTTGCAAAATTCTGAACAATATGCCTGACAGCGCCAACAGCTTTGGCATAGAAAAAAACTCTGTCCACACCATCTGCACGTTATTTCCTTTAAATATCCGTCGGTCACGATTACTGCCTTGCAAACAGACAGCTTTCATGGCAAAAACAGAGACTGTATTGGTCTCCGCATGTGTACTTGTTCTGCTTGCGGGATGTTTTACGAAAGGCTCGAAGCTGTCACTTCGAGCCTTTTTTGTTTTGTAAAAATGAAAAGAGGTAGATTAATGAAAAAACGGGAAGAAAATAAAGAAAAAGAATCAGATTCAAAGAAAAAAATGAAGTAAAAGGAAGGGCGTTACACTATTTTGATAATAATATAGAAGAAAAGCGTTACACTATTCGTATCTTAGCACCCGGAGTTTAAACTTAGAATTGTGGTTCACAGAGGGCAAGATGGTACAGATAGGTCAAATAAACAGGCTTAGGATAAAAGGAACACAGGACAATATGATTCACCT
>WTAT01000175.1 GCA_013139415.1 Desulforhopalus sp. | reverse complement strand
GGATGTTCAAATTTGGAGGAAAGGTTTTCACAAATCGATGCTCATTTGGTGCAGGAAGAAATGGAAAATGCGAAAAGCAACAATGAGAAAATATTACCGGTGATTAAAAAAATAATCAGGGATTCCGGCCTGACAATGAAAATAGCTGCTTTGTTTTCTAGCATTTAGCAAAATGGGTGCCAACCGTCATTTGCGGTTATAGAAAAAAATGAACAGGTAAAGCAGATAAATTTCTGACAATAAATTCAGACCTCCTTACCTCTAGCAAAAGATCCTCGTTACCTGAACGCACAAAACTATATATAATTACGAGGAATATTCTTTGGCGTAGGCATGTTGGCAGGGAAATATTGGCGACGAGAAAAGATTTTGATAAGATACCATTCTCTTATTAATTTTCACTTTTCATTCTCAGTTTGCCAAAACAGGAGTCAACGAGATGCCTCAACTTCAGTTACCTTTTTTCCCTCAAGGTATGACACTCATTAATGCGAATGTCGGTTTTCATCGTGAAGAAGATACAATCTCTTACTTTTATGGACATCTTCCCGTTTTCCGGCATGATGTAGACGATCATCGAAGCTTCCGTATGATTACCAGTCAACTTTATATTAACGGCAGTGTAAAGCGGTCTGAGATATGCCGTGCTTTTGGCATTCCTGCAATAAATGTAAAGCGCAGCGTAAAACTGTATCGTGATAAAGGAATCGCTGGATTTTTCGAAGAACCACGAAGAGGTGGGGCAGCAGTGCTGACACCACCCGGTTCTTGCAGAAGTTCAGCGTTATTTCAGACCTCCTGACCTCTAGCAAAAGGCTCCAAGTAGCAGAAACAACATAACTGTCCGTAATTATAAAAAGGACATTTTGCGCAAGTACGTTGACACGGAAGTATTGGCGACGAGAAAATATTTTGATAGGATACCATTTTCTTGTTAATTTTACTTTTCATTCTCAATTTGCCAAACTCAGGAGCCAAGGAGATGCCTCAACTTCAGTTACCGTTTTTCCCCGCAGGTATGACACTCATTAATGCGAATGTCGGTTTCCATTGTGAAGAAGAAACAATCACTTACTTTTATGGACATCTTCCAGTGTTTCGGCATGATGTAGACGACCATCGTAGTTTCCGTATGATCACGAGTCAGCTTTATATTAATGGTAGTGTAAAGCAGTCTGAGATATGTCGTGCTTTTGGTATACCAGCAATAAATGTAAAGCGCAGCGTGAAAGTGTATCGTGACAAAGGAATCGCGGGATTTTTTGAAGAACCGCGAAGGCGTGGAGCAGCAGTGCTGACACAACCGGTCATAGCAGAAGTTCAGGGTCACTTAGATCAGGGTAAAGAGATCGGAGAGATCGCAGGCCTTATGGATCTCTTAGCGGATACACTGCAAAAAGCTGTTCGATCCGGCAAGCTTCATAAACCTAAAAAAAAAGTGTAATTGCCAAGCCAGAACAAACTGGGTGTACGAAAAGTGTGAGAAGTGCCAAAGATGCAGCATCCCCGATTGGTATGGGAGCCACAGACATTTTTGGTCGTATCGCAACAAGCTTGTATGGCATGGAGACATCGCCACCAACCTTCAACGCTTGTCATGATGTTCCAGACGGCGGTGTGCTCTTGGCTTTGCCAGCGCTTCTTGCAATGGGATTACTTCGACATTCGGAGAAATATTTTGAGCTTCCAGCAGGGTTTTATCGGCTCGATTCAATTTTTCTGGTATTGGCTTTTATGGCGCTGGCTCGGATTAAATCGGTTGAAAAGTTGCGTTATTGTCCCCCCGGTGAATGGGGTAAACTCTTAGGGTTGGACCGCATCCCGGAAGCAAAAACACTTCGGGAAAAAATAGGGATTCTTTCACACCAGGGTGAACCATATAAATGGGCAGGGGAACTGGGCCGGGAATGGATGGAAGCAGACCCGGAGCAGGCAGGTGTTTTATATATTGATGGTCATGTCCGTGTCTACAATGGCCACCAGACGGAATTGCCACGTCACTATGTAAGTCGGCAAAAATTATGTCTGCGTGCAACCACAGATTATTGGGTTAATGCCATGGATGGCCAACCCTTTTTCGTCATTAACAAAGAGATAGATCCAGGTTTATTGCAGGTGTTGGAAACCGAAATAGTGCCACGCCTTGAAGCCGAGGTTCCCGTTCAATCACCAGAGATTGAGTGCCAACAGACCCCATATATGCACCGATTCATCATGGTCTTTGATCGAGAGGGGTATAGCCCTGGTTTTATGAAGCGAATGCGTGACAAATCAATTGCTTGTCAGACGTACAATAAATATCCCGGAGTGGATTGGCCTGAAGAAGAATTCCATAAAACACTTGTACAGTTAGTATCGGGCAACATTGTGGAAATGCAACTCGCGGAGAGAGGTGTTTTTCTTGGTAAGACACTCTGGGTTAGGGAGATCCGAAAGCTCACTGAAAGCGGACACCAGACAGCGATTATCAGCACAGATTACCAAAATGACTGTAGTCAGGTTGCCCCAAATATGTTTGCCAGATGGTCTCAGGAAAACTTTTTTAAATATATGCGCGAACACTATAATCTTGATGGCTTAGCCGACTACTCAACAGAGGAGATATCTGAGACAACAAAGATGGTCAATCCCGAATATCGAACAGTTGATGGCAAAGTACGCAAGCATGTCAGCAAGCTTAATCGAAAGAAACGTAAATTTGGTGAGATCATGATGATTGAAGAAATTTCTCCTGGAAAGATTGAAGCTTACCAGCAGAAAAAGTCTGAAATCCATGAGGAGGTCATTAATTTAGAACTATTAGTAGAAGAGCTGAAAGCTTGCCGAAAGAAAATACCAAAACACATTACTATGGGTGACCTACCGGAAGAAGAGCGCTTCAGGCGTCTGGGTACAAAGGGCAAATACCTGATCGACACTATTAAAATGATCGCCTACCGTGCTGAAACTGCGATGGTGAGCTCTGCTCGTGAATTGATGAGTCGCATGGAAGATGCTCGGAGTTTGATACAGGCAATATATAAAACGGAAGTAGATTTGATTCCCAATGAACAAGACGGGACATTGAAGGTTCGGTTGCATCAACTGGCGAACAGGTCCACCGGTACAATAATTCAACATTTGTGCAAGGAGTTAAACGATACCTGTACCCAGTTTCCTGGCACGAAATTACAGCTCATTTACGAACTGGTGTCATGACAAAATCCTACGAAGTCAGGAGGTCTGACCGTACGCGTCTTTGGATTAAGGAAAGGATAGATAAAGAGAACATTTCCCTCAAAACGTCTGCCCGGTAGATAGGACAGTTCCATGCCTGCAGGCATATCTTTTTTAATAAACGGCAGCTCATATTCATACACCTCTACATCCACCCAGACCCTGGAGAGGTCGGCTATCTCATACTGGTGCATTCCGGCCTTGACATAATGGCCGGCCAGAGCGTCCTTTTTGATCACCACTCCGTTTGCCGGCGAATAGATGGTGAGATTCTTTCTCACCTCTCCTTTTTTTTCGAGCTGCCTGATCTGCGCATCTTCGAGATCCCAGTATTTCAGCCGCTGCCGGGCTGCCCTGAGCAGCCTAGTGGCGTTCTCCCGTACGCTTGGGTAAGCATTGGCAGCGAGGGTCCTTACTTGTGACTGGGCCAAAATATACTCTTCCTGGGCGGTAAACAGCTCAGGACTGTAAATTTCAAAGAGGGCTTGTCCCTTGGTCACTCTTTCACCGACGAAATCGACGTGCAGTTTCTCGATCCAGCCGTCGAACTTGAGATTGACGGCATGAATCCTGGTCTCATCGTAGGTCACCGTACCGAGCGCCCGGATTGATTTTTTCAGTTCCATTCTTTTGACTGTAGCAGTCCGCACCCCCATATTCTGTACGGTTACCGGATCAATCTTGATGGTCGATGTGGGAAGTTTTTCCCCGCCGACCTCTTGATAAACAGGAACCAGATCCATACCCATGGGCGATTGCCCCGGCTCATTGCGGATGTAGGTAGGGTCCATGGGAGCGGCCCAGTACTTAATAACCTTACCGGTGTTTGGGTCGACATCTCCTGCCTTCAGTCCTTTTGCAGCGTCCGACAAGGTTGCGGAAAAAAGCAGACACGCTGCTAACACGGCTACAACAATTCGTTTCATTTCAAGGCCTCCAGAGAAGACAGATTCGTGCCGATCAGCTCTTCAAGCTCTGCCAGTTTCTTGAAAATTTGATATTTATACCTTTCCGCTTTCAGCTCAATGCGTAACAGCCGAATCCGAGCAGAGAGCATTGTGTCAAACTCGACCTTACCAACCGAATATGCGGACAGGGAAGCGTCTGCCAGATGGGCCGCCTGCACAGCAAGTGCTTCCTTCAACAGGGTGTAACTTTCTCTTGCCCCAGCTATCTCCGCCAACACTCGATCAATACTATGGGGCAGGGTCTGCCTGAGCCCCTGTAACGATTTTTTAGCGGCGGTGAGACGTTTTTCAGCGGCGGCGAGTTTACTGTCCTGGCGGGTGGACTGCCAGAGCGGCACGGTCATGCCCACCGTTGCAGAGACAAAATCCGGAAGGTCTTCACGCTCTCCGTAGGCGAAGCGCAGATCAAAGTCTGGCAGATAGGCCTTTTCCGCCAACGCCACCTCTACTTTTGCCCGATCAATTGCCACCTTTCTTTGCTGAATCATAGGATTCAGCTGTATTGCCATCCTGTTGAGCAAGGTCCGCTCTGGAAGTTTAGTCAGCTCTTCTATCGCCAATGGACCTTCTTCTTCAAAGACATCACCTCTGTTCAGTAGACTGCCGATTTGAGCCCGGATTACCCGTTCACGGATATCCAGGTTTACCCCTTCATCTATGAGTTCAGAGTGTTGTACCTGTCCGGCCAGAATATCCTGTTGCAGGCCTTCGCCGGTAGCATACCGGGTTTCTGCGACTCGAAGCACCTGGGTAACTATGGTCTTAAGGTTTTCATTAACCTCAAGACCTTGGCCGACAAATCCTAAATCATACCAGGCTCCGGCGAGGATCTTTGCTATCTCAAGCCTCTTGCTTCGCACCTGATAATCCGCTTCCAGGGCTTTTAATTCACTCGCCTGCTGACGAAGATCGAGGGTACCAAACCAGGGAAACTTCTGGGAGGCAAACAGCTGTTTCTGGGTCATCGGTTCCTGATCAAAATCAAAAGTGTCCACGGGAAGATTCAGTACCCCGATCCCAACCACCGGATCCTGCAATGAGCCAGAAAATGGTGCCTCGGCGCGAAGAGCCTGAGCATTCTTCTCCATACTGAGAAGATCCTGATTGTTATGGTACGCCTCTTCAACGAGGGTGGTAAGTCTGGACGAGCCGAAGGACGGTCGAACGATGAAGAATAACGCAACCACTAGAAAAAAAGAACACAGCCACCATCTGTATAAATAACAGAATGCTTCTCCTCGTTCTGCTCTGGCCGCCCGACTCTTTTGCAGGGAATAGACTTTTCGAATTGGTATCATTTTTAATTTTTCAGAAAAGCTCCAGCATCACAAGGTACCGGAAAGATGAGACAACACAGATGACATGATCTGAGGATCAAACCGATAAATGAAAGGACTGTATCGAAACGAAAAATAGGCAACATGTGTAGCGACACACTCCTCTATGGTCATAAACTGGTGGTCAATTAATCATGTAGACGGACCAAGTCAGACCAGGAAAGTCAGAAGAAGTGAATCAAATGAGGAAGGAACAATTCTGGATATATGCAGGTGTGGACCGTAATCGAGGCGGCGGCAGCCCGGTGCGATGGGCACCAAGCATCGCCAGTGGAATGGGTTGAAAAAAAGATGGATTTTGAACTATCCCGGAAAATCCGGTGGAAGAGACTGTCGATTTAAAGGCTACTGCTTTGAAATTAAACGAACCGCTGCAAGCATCCGATAGACAGCAATCGGCCCCCTCAGGGGCACTAATGCCCAAATCCACATGCACAATTGGCATTACCTGGGAACAGCTGCATTGTGCCATGTTCATGGCTCCATTTGCCTGCTTATCCTCGTGACATGAGTGGTCGATCATCTGCGCAGAACTTACACCGGCGGCCAGGATAGTGAATAAGAAAGCAATGGTAAAAGAAAATAATATTCGCATAGTCTCACCTTGTGCAGTTATAATATACCAGATACCACATAGTAGCAATAGCACTGATAATTATTTAAACAGGAGAGACGACCATGACCGACAAAAATGTTTGCTTTCTCGGAGCTGGTGGCTGACCCCCTAAAAATAATACTGATGGGCATCAGTTACAAAATATAATCTCCGACACCAAAGTAAAAAGTCAGCTGGAGGGTGCTGCTTTCTCTGCAGGTGATATAGAGCAGATTCGTGCTGCAGTAAAAAAGAAATATTCAGCAGTTTCTACTTCCGCCGAAGGTTACTTCAAGTATCCTGTTGGCAAGACCGGGGCAATTCTTTTAGGCTATGACAAAGAGCTTCTTGAGGAAATTCCAAGTGAACTGCTGAACTCATTTTGCGGGGTCGGCAATCCGTTTGTCATCGACCGAATCGGGAAAGGTAACACAGTACTGGACATCGGATGTGGAGCAGGTTTTGATCTCTACCTTGCCTCCCGCCTGGTGGGAGCAGAAGGCAAGGTCTTTGGCGTTGATCTAACCGAGGAAATGGTCGACAGAGCCCGGACAAACCTTACGGTCATGCAGATCAAAAATGCAAAAATACATCTTGTGTCGTCCGAAAATCTGCCCTTTGAAAACGATACCTTTGATGTAGTGATCTCCAATGGCGTCTTCAACCTATCCCCAGACAAACCAGGCCTTTTTGCAGAGATCTACCGAGTAATGAAGCCGGGCGGGAGACTGCAGTTCGCCGATATCATCCTGGAAAGAAAACTGCCACCCCACCTTACGACAAGCGTCGAATCTTGGTCACAATGAATAGGCGGCGCGATCCCCGGTGGGGATCAACTTATCTTGTTGAAAAATGCCGGTTTTACGGAAGTTGTGCAACTTGGCACAACTCCGATCAAAACCTCGGAATATACCGTGGGAGCACTCTTCAAAGGTATCAAACCGTAGCAATCATCGAAGAAATGTTTATGGTGCTTCTAACCACAAAATGAGTTATTCCTGGAGGAGAAAATGGACAGTATGAAAATTAAAGGAATGAGCTGCCAGCATTGCGTTGGCTCAGTGAAAAATGCCCTGGAAAGCATCCCAGGCCTCTCTCAGGTTACAGTAAATCTTGACGCTGAAGAGGCCACATTTGAAAACGATAATGTCTCCCGCGAGGAGATCAGAGCGGCAGTCAGTAAGATTGGTTTTGAACCGGGAGAATAATTTATCACAGCAAACAGTAACCCCGCCCAAGGTCTCTCCAGCCATTCAGCCCTGATTGGTCGACAGAGGCCCTGGTCGTCTATCCTTTAACCCAGACAGCATTCTTAATGGAGGGAATTATGAACAACACCAAGATCCTGCTGGCGACCATCCTGTTGATAGTCCTGGTTGGAGGCTGTGCCTCTACAAAAGGCACGAAAAGAGTAAAGGTGCCCCTTCCTCCCGGCACTCTATACGCAGCTGAGGTCACTGCACTTTTCTCCGGTAAAACAGTAGAATCGACCCTTGACGAAAACGGTCGTGTAAGATTGACCTACTACAACCCCAACGGCGAACTACGCCAATTAGGGAAAGGTAAAAAACGGGGTGGCACCTGGTGGGTCAAGAAAAATGGTCGGATCTGTCTCCAAATGGAAGGAGGAAAAAAAACCTGCCGGATCATCGTCAAAGAAGGTTCTTCATACCGAAAGTACATAGTCAAGAAAAATGGAAACCACCAGAGGATCATCACCTATACATCATTTCGTAATGGTAACCTGGTCGATCGATAACATGGGCTGAACAGGCGGCACAGGTATACTGCTTTTTCGGGGAGATGAGCCAGTCGGACTCAGGCGGTTAAATTACTGAGTGAGTAGTTGCTCCGCCAAGGTTTTCACCTCATCATCAGAGTCGTTACGTGCCTCTTCCAAGAAAGCCTGGGCATCGTTATCGTTCTTTCTTTTGCCTAATGCACGCACAGCTGTTTTGCGAATTTCTGGTTCGGGATCAGTTTGGAGCACGTGACCAAGAACCTGAGTGGATTCTTCATTCTGAACTGAACTGATCCCGTCCACCAACATTTGACGCACTTCTTTATCCTCATTGCCCAGGAATTCCGCCATGGCCATGACAGAGGCAGAATCACCTGTTTCCACGAGGTTTTTGATGGCTTTTAGCTGAGCGGACTTTTCTGCATTCGGATTGTTTAATACCTGATCCAAAGGCACACTTTCCAGTTCCCCATTTCCAGACTGTTCCGGAGATTCTTCACTGACGTCAACGGTGTCATTGGTGAGAACCGGTGGTGGCCTCAGCGGTGCAGCAGGAGTGGTGTTAAATGTTTTAGAAGTCGCACTACGGCTGATAACCCACACTTCTGCAATCTGCTTTGCCTCATTCTGTTCTGGCGGCTCTGTGGTCGTAGGTAGAGAAGCAACCGATAAGGAGTGATTGACCGTCAAAAGTCGAAGACATTTGTCCAATGGAATATCAGTAAATGACAAGGTAAGCAATTCAGTGAGATCACCATGGAAGTGTGCCTTGAACCCGAACTCCTCCTTAACCCGCTGCAGGACATCAATAAGCGGAGCATCAATAAGTTTAGCGGAAATCAACTCATCTTGAAAAGTAATTTCAATAATTGGTGTCGTTGATATTGTCTTTGCCAAAGCAATACCTGTTAAATCTGCAACCAACAAAAAAAGCACCACGGTCAATAAAGTTTTCAATAAATGGGTATATGGAACTTTCAGAAAAGATATTGTCATGATTACCTGCCATACTGTTTTATTGAGTGTTTGACAGCTCTTGCAGCAATGAAGCAATAAACTTGTTTTCCACAAAAGATTACAGAAAACCTCCTTCAATCTTTGCAGATATTCAGTCAATTATAAGCTTGAGATTACGGAAATATGTATGTTCCCCCTCTGCTTTTCTACAATCTGATATGCTATTCAGGTACAATCAAAAGTCAACATCCACCGCAAAGAATCTCTTCAAAGCGAGACCGGGAAAAATGATCTAACCCCGGTAAACGGGAAAATAAGCCTGTCATTCTTTCAGGAGTACTCAGTTCAGTGCCCCCTTGAGGGGTAAGGCACTTATACAATTAATTGGAACAAGAAAAAATTGAAGGACTTACTCTCAAAATCAGCTTCTGTTACCGCCACAAAGAACATCCCCCAGGTTTCAAGCATCTGCCTGCTATTTTCGCTTCACCCGCCAGCCACGATTTTGTAACTCTTCGATGAGCTTGTCTCGGTGGTCACCTTGGATTTCAATAATACCCTCTTTCACGGTTCCGCCGGAACCACATCTTTTTTTTAGTTCCTTTCCCAATGCCAGTAAGCCGGTCGGATCGAGTGGGAGCCCATAAATTACCGTTACCCCTTTCCCTTTGCGTCCTTTTGTCTCCCGTCCTATCCTGACATTGCCATCACCTGCTGTGACAGATTTTTCTTTGCTGCAAACACAGCCAGCCAGAGGTTTGCTACAGGCCGGACAGACCCTGCCATGTTCCGTAGAGTAAACCGTTGGGTATAATTTTTTTTCCAATTTCCACCTTTTTTCTGTAAAAATTGCCCCATTTAACATGGACAGGTTAACAGCGATTTTTTAGCAACTATTTTTTATAGGATCTTAAACCTTTTAAGTTTAGGGTTTTAAAGTCCACGTACTCCAGATTCGAAACACAGAACGTTTCGATTTCTGACAAACCCCAAGCTGAAGAGGAGTAGTAATCAAAGACAAAAAGGAGAAATCTCCTTGATCCTGTCTAGGGGTCTGTCAAACAGAAATAATAGGTCAAAAAGAAAAGTGACACACACCATAGCTCGAGTTATGTCAACAAGTTATAATTATTCTGCCTGAGTTGTTTTTAGCATTGCACATAAACTAAAACTGATTAATACTTTGTTGCCGATATGCAACCTCGTCAAATATGCAAACTCGTCAATACTCATAAATAATTAGGAGTAGCTCTTCCCTTCTATTTATTACATCAACTCTCAGGGGGAAACATGGACATTCAGTTTGAGCCCTTAAAAAAGATGCGGTTAGCCCAGGCCAAATGGGCTTACACAACCAGGAGAATCAACCAGAAACAAAATTTCTCACTTCTATATGGCAAGGTGGCCCCTCTGGCAGGTGACCTTGTATTGGCCCGCGTAGATGAGTTAGGTCAGCACAAACGATTGGAACTAATAAATAGCCGTAGGGCCTTCCTCTTTGAAGGAGATGAAATTGTCGTCGCCTATGGAAATCGTTACGCTCCAGATCAGTTTGAAGGTATCGTCCCTGATCACCTTGGCCGCTGTCGTCTGGTCGCCGCCGGTGGTGTTGCCGCGCGGCTGCTGAACCGTCATGATCGGGTACGTTCTGCTACCCGGATTACTCCTTTAGGTTTACTTGCCGATAAAGATGGTCATCGTATTAACCTCAGTTCCGCGCGCCTGCCAAAAGCCGATCAGATCTTCCCGACCCCGCTAGTACTTGTGGTTGCCGGAACCTCGATGAATTCTGGAAAGACAACAACATGCGCTAATTTAGTGAAAGGTTTTGTCAGGCAAAACATCAAAGTTTCTGCAGCAAAATTCACTGGCACCGGAGCAGGATCAGATTACAGGGCACTGGTCGATGCCGGAGCCGAGCCGGTTTTCGATTTTATCGATGCCGGTTATGTTTCTACTTACCGGGTCAACCGGAATGCTCTGCTGGATATAGCCATGACCCTCGGTACTGAAATGTGCACTGCCCAGCCAGATATTATTGTCGTTGAAATTGCCGATGGATTGCTGCAAAGGGAGACGGCCTTATTGTTCGGCACTCCCGCTTTTACTGACTGGGTCGACGGGGTCATTTTCGCCGCCCATGATGCACTTGGAGCTCAGGCGGGTATATCCTGGCTGATGGCCCGCCAATTGCCGGTCTTTGCTGTCACCGGCCTCTTAACTTCCTCACCACTGGCACACAGGGAAGCTGAAGAAGTATGCGGTCTACCTGTCTATCATACCAAATCCCTGGCCCGTGCCAATGTATCACATTACATCTATAATTGTCTCAAATTCAGAAAACAACGTCAGCTGGCGATCAAAAAGGGAGCATCAGTCCTAAACGAGGTCGCGGGATGATTCAACTCCCCACGATTTTTGCCGGGACCCGGCGTTGGTTACTCCTTCGCCTGATTTTCAATGGCTTCACTCAGGCGGCCATGATTATCTGTTCGATGCTGCTCGTGAGGTATGCCTTTAATGTGCTGTTCGATCCTGAGTTCGGCGACGCGGAAGTTCACCTTTTCGAACTAGATGATGTTTGGCTAATTGGAGCATTTGCTTTCGGCCTACTCGGCAGTACCGGTATGGCTGCATGGTTACGTTTCATAGAACGGGTTGATGCCGAGCGTTTGGGCCAAGAATATATCTACCGGGTACGGTTGGCTGTCTTTGACCGTATGCGTTTCTTTTCGCCCAGAGCTCTCAGCAATCGCAGTACTGGAAACTCCATGCTGCGCTTTGTGGGAGATTTGTCAGCGATCCGCCGCTGGGTTTGCCTCGGACTGGCAAGGATAGTTGTTTCCGCAATCGTTGCTGTGATTTCAATTGGAGTACTTGGCTATCTTGATATATACCTCGCCACCTGCTCGACAGTCATCCTGTCACTCGGCCTGGCCTGGAACATAAAGCTTGGACCGCGGATGCGCCACGTGATCTCGGACACTCGCCGGATTCGTGGCCGTCTTGCCGGTAATATCAATGAAAAAATTCGTTCCTTTGCTGTCATTCAGGCATTCAACCAGCAACAAAAAGAAAGAAGCCGGTTCAGCAAGCAAAGCCGCCAACTGCGTGACGTAACGATCAATCGAGCACGTGCTTCGGCCCGAATGCGTATCGTCAATGAAGGTGCAGCCGCCCTCTCAATGGCAGCGATTCTCTCTATTGGTTCACTGGAAGTCTTTCGCAACCAGACCAGTACGGGTAACGTAGCTGCAGCACTGGCGGTTGTCAGCTTCCTTTCAAATGCTTTTCGCGATTTTGGTCGGGTATACGAGTACCTGCAAGCCTATCGGGTTTCCAGGGAAAAGATAATCGAATTCATGCAGACCAAACGGCTCCTTGGCCGTTCATCGAAACGTCCGTCTCTGCAGGTCGATAAAGGCGTTATCGAACTGCAGGATATCCATCTCCGCGGTGTTTTGAAAAATATCTCAGCAACTATTCCTGGTGGTGCCAGACTGGCGATTGTCGGTGACAACGGTGCGGGTAAGTCCACCCTGTTGCAGCTAATCGCGCGCATGGTAGACCCAGGCAAGGGAAAAGTCCTGATCGACGGCCAGGATGTTGGCCAATGCAATCTCGCCTCGGTGCGTAATGCTATTGGTATCGTCAGTCCAGACCTACCTTTACTTAAAGGATCTGTACGCAAAAATCTTCGATACAGGAAACCGGATGCTTCACCAGAAGAGATTGAGCGAGTTAATCAGCTCTGCAAAATTGATGATCTATTAAATCAGCTGGCAGGTGGGGAGAATTTCCGTATTCAGGAGGACGGAGGAAACCTGTCCCTCGGCCAGCGTCACAAAATATCCCTCGCCAGATCCTTATTAGGAAAGCCGGCAATCCTGATCCTGGATGAGATAGATGCCAACCTCGATCAACAAACCGCACTTATGTTAGAACAGGTTATTTGTAGCTTTTCGGGAACGGTACTCATGGTCAGCCGATCCTCAGACCGTCTTGCTTTGGCTGACATTTATCTGCGACTGGCAAAAGGGAAACTGGTAGCCATTGAGTCAAACGACAAGCGGCCTTAAAGAGTCTGTTCCTATAGGTAAACCTGTAAATTTAATAAACTGGGGAGTCAAACCATGACAGATACCTTACATCCCGGCAAGATCTATCATCGAACTATCGATGGCATGTCACAGATGAACTATATTGTCTATATCCCTAAAGAACGACGCGATGAAACCAAAATCATCTACACAATCCATGGCATTTCCCGAAATGCCAAAGAACACATCACTGGATTCATCCCTCAGGCTGAACAGTACGGAACTGTGATAATCGCCCCACTTTTTCCAAAAAACAACTTCCCCCGCTATCAACAACTGGGAACCTCAGTCAATAAAGAGCGTGCTGACATGGCCTTTGATCAGGTTCTGCAGGATGCCCACGAGTGGTTAAAAATTCCTCCGGCCCCGATGCACCTGTTCGGATTTTCAGGAGGTGGCCAGTTTGTCCATCGTTATGCCATGTTTTACCCTAAACGGGTGGCCAGGATGGTTCTTGCGGCACCGGGATGGTACAGTTTCCCTGATCCTGAACGAAAATACCCCTATGGCATTAAGTCTACCCGTGACTGGCCTAAGTTGACCTTTGCGATGGAGAGTTTTCTGCAGATACCTACCCTGGTAATGGTTGGGAAAAATGATGATTTAAGGGACAGAGACCTTAACAAAGCACGAGCTATCGACTCATTCCAGGGGCTGAATCGAATTGAGAGAGCTGAACGTTGGACGGCTGCTGCACGTGCACTGGGTCGTTCTTACGGCATATCAGCCAACTTCCGCCTGGAGCAAGTCACCAATGCCAGCCATGCTTACGAAAGCTACCTGGCACACCCGCCTTTTGCAGAAAATATTTTCGGTTTTCTGTTTGAGGAGCGGAGCTAAAATCTGGTCATTCTTCTGTACTGTTGATTAATGTTTGTTAAGGATCAAAACTGTTTTCCCGGCATAAACCGTAGGTAATTAATACTTTGTTGATGTTGTCCGTTCTTCTTGACAATATACTTACTAAATGACGTTCCTCGCTTGACAATAATTCTGCATTTTTCTTTTGAATTCTTAATTTTAAGGCACATCCTGTTGTTATCGGTGACCCGCCAGGCACCGGAAAGTTTATTTCCATTCCGGAACACCTCTAACGTGCCATCCGGTCGATAGTAGGTCAAACTTACCCGTCCTTTGCGGACGGTTTTCGACTTAACCGTCTTATCGGAAAAGAGCATGACAATCTCTTCTTTCTTTAACTTTACCAAGGGGGGAGATGACGACTTTTCAAGTGCAAGGATTTTGTTGCCATTATTGAAATTCACATATGTCAGCTCATGCCGATGATTGCCATCTTTTTTTGCGACATATTGGCCTATGTCCTCCATGTTTCGTATCAACATACGACACTCCCAGGGTCCCTCGGCAATGCTGACACATAATCTATCTCTTTTATTTACTTTCCAACGACCTTCTTCCAACCAGTTGTTTATAAGCCGGTTAAATGCCCCATTCGGGCTAAAATAAAACAAACCATTCTCATTTGTTTTAACAAAGGCCACCTCAGCTGTTTGCCCGTTAACCAATTTTCTTATCTCCGATGAGGAAAGAACATCACCTGAAACATGAGCCTTTGCTTGCAGCGACCTTTCTGTTAAAAATAAACAGCTCGAAACGACTAACATTAAACACAGATAACGGACTCTTCGTTTCATGATGATCTCCTGCAAGCTCGTGTTGTTTAAAAATCATCAATACAATTTTTTTCTCTACACCAACCTTGCCACTCTATGAGGGGCAAGGATTTTAGTGCCTTACTGCAGATTTCATGTCATAAAAAACAAGAAATCTGAAGAGTGTATTGAAATTATAAACTTAAAGCTACCTCCAAGGCACTTATACCCCTCAAGGGGGTATTGAAAAGAATCCCAGCTTATTTTCCCGTTTACCGGGGTTAGGGGAAAATCGTATATGCTATCATTACTGTCGTGTAATTTGTTTCATTGCCTTAACTACAAACCCCTAAAAAGCCCCGTTCTAAAAACAAATGTATCCCCCATCTGATAAGGATTACTCCAAAATTAACACAGCCAACGGCTAGGACTATATGGTAACAATCTATCAAGATTATAATGACGAACCCGAGGATATATTCCTCCCTTTACCTGAGGAACTCGCATGTGCATTCTATGCACTTGAAATGGACAGCTATACAGCGGATACAGATTTCTTTGAACCACTGTTGCCAAGACACGGCACCTTCTTAGAACTGGGCTGCGGCACAGGCCGTATCGCTCGAAAACTTGTTGGCCCGGGTGGACCATCTGCTCCCAGTCGTTTGGTAATCGGCATAGATATATCCATCCCCATGCTACAATTGGCCGCACGAAACCAACAGCCCTCCAGGCGGTCACTCAGCTATCTTTGTATGGACATGGTTCAGCTGGCTTTTTCAATAAAATTTGATGCTATCCTTATTCCCTACAATACGCTAAACTTACTTGGTTCGCAGGATAAAATTAATCAATGTCTAAATGGCTGCAGAGAATTTCTTCAGCCTGGAGGTAAACTTCTGGTCCAACTCTTCGTGCCCTCTGAAGAATTCATCCGGCAGAACAAGACGTTCCAGTTTCAAATGTTTGACCGCCCTGGAGGCGGGAAAATCATCAAAGAAATACTCAAACAGTATGAACCTCAATCACAATTGGTCCTCATAGAAGAACGATTTCGGGTGCGCCCCATGCAGGAAGGCGAGGCGAAAGAGGATTGGAATAAAAACTACACCATCGCTGGCTTTTCTGCCGATCAATGGCTCTCCCTTTTCACTACAGCCGGCTTTACCCCAACAAATATTCATGGTGACTATTCTGGCAGTCATTATCACCAATCAACTTCTTCAACCCTTCTGCTTTCCCTCACATTGAAATAATTTAAAAAGATACTATCTTCTTGACCTAAATCAAAGATACACAAACACTTGTTGTGTATTCTCTTCTAAACATCAATTGAGGAATATTTTCGAGGAATATTTTCGAGGAATATTTTTCTTCGCTCCTCTATTGAAGATTCCGTTAACAATTTACTACATAGAAAAAGTATTCGAATAACGAATACATAAACTTGTTCAGGAGGTTAATATGTTTTGTAATCAATGTGAGCAAACTGCCAAGGGAACCGGATGCACCAAGATTGGCGTATGTGGAAAGCCTGGTGATGTCGCTGCACTTCAAGATCTTCTCACTTACGCAGTTCAAGGCTTATCACTGGTAGCAGTGGCAGGTAGAAAAGTTGGTGTCATCGACAATGCTACAGACCGTTTCACTCTTGAAGCAATTTTCTCCTGCCTTACCAACGTAGATTTTGATCCGATTCGTTTCCAGACCTGGATCAACAAAACCGTAGAATTACGCGATGCCTTGAAAGCAAAAGTAATAGCTGCTGGTGGTGCCGTCGACTTTTCTGCACCAGCGGC